>CAMLLJ010000016.1 GCA_946480845.1 uncultured Gemmatimonadota bacterium | reverse complement strand
GCCGCGTGGTGGCCGGCTTCCGGATCAACTGACCGGCGCCACCCGTCCGGCAAGCCGCCAGCCGCGCCGGGCGCTTTCCCGGGCCAGCGGCCCGCCGTCTGCGGCAAGCAGGAGCAATGGAAGCACCTCGTCGCGGTCCGCGCCGGCCGCCTCCAGCAGGCTGTCGATCCATGACTGCAGACCCGTCGGCTCCGCCGTCCACGCCTCGTCGATCACCCGGCTCCTCCCCGCCCCGGGCCAGAGGGCCGGTCCCTCGCGCACGCCGATCCAGGCCGCGGTGGCGATGCCCTCGCCGTTCCTCGCCACCCACAGCTCGTCGGTCTTGAGCCGCGCGCGGAGCGCGGGAATGGCCGCCGCCGGAAACTCCGCCGGATGCGCGAGCGAGAGCCCGGCCAGCTCGGCGAGCCCGCCTCGCTCGGGCCGCAACGACTGCGGCGCCGGGGCGGCGGGTGGAGAACTCCCTCCCGATACCTGGAACGCGAGCACCACGCCGGGTGCACGTGCCGCTGGCACCTTCCGCCCACGCACCGACGACACGAGCGACCGAAGCCACGGTACCTGGCGCAGGTGCCCGCGGGCGGCGCGGGCCAGGCCCGTCGCCCGCGCGCTCGCGCCCGAGCGCGCCACCGTAATCCGCAGTGTGTGCACCACCTCGTTGGCGAAGCGGTGCTTGTAGTCCTCGTCGCCGATGGTGAAGTCGAAGATCCCGAGCCCGCGTTCCTCGGCGTACTGGAAGAGCGCCCGCAGCAGCACCTGGCCCGGCGAGTAGTCCCAGAGCGCGACATCGAACGTCGGCTTGTAGAAGAGGAAGCGGCCGTTCGCCTCGAAGCCGAAGTGACAGGCAGCGATGCGATCGCCCGCGGTGAGGATCCCGAAGCGCAGTTCGGTGGCGGGATCCATCGCGCGCACCAGTTCCTCGTAGAATCGCCGCGGGCGCTCGTCGAGGAACTGGCTGTCGCGCCCGGCGAGCACCGAGCGCTCCTGGTGCTGACGGAAGAACCCGGGGAGATGCGCCAGGGCCTCCTCGCGGGTCGACAGGTGGCGGAACCCGACCTCACCGAGGCGGCCGAGCTTCCGGTGATACTGGCGGAGCTTGTCCTTGCTCGCGAGCGCTGAGAAGACGCCCGGGCCACCCACCGCGGCCGACACGGCGGGACAGGCGGCCTGGCGTTCCACCGACAGCCGGCGCCGCAGGTCCTCCGGCAGCTGGTCCAGCGCGGCGGCGAGGATCCCATCCTCTCGCACGTTGTCCAGCTCGGCTCGGCGCCAGCCGCTTTCGCCGAGGAGGAGCCGGAGGGATCGCTCCAGCACGGCGGGCGCGCTGCCGGGTGCCGCCAGCAGGTCGGCGTAGTCGCATTCCGGACGACCGTGGAAGCGGAGGACACCGTCCGGGTCCCGGACGAGAGGGAGGATTCCCTCGAGCCCCGAAGGGCCTTCGATGGCGGCACCGAAGAGATCGAGCGAGGGCCCCCGCGAGGCCGCCCAGGCGGCGGTCCAGGCGGGCCCATTGAACGCATGCCGGTGTGGGGCGAGACCCCAGAGCCGGGGCCAGTCGGCCAGGACCCGCGCGGGCCAGGCCGGGCCACGCACGAGCGTATCGCCCTGTGTTCCCGCCGCCTTCTGCATGGGGTCACGCCTCAAGTCCTGCCTCCCGGCTGGCCAATCGGTGCACAGGCCCTCGCCTTTCAGATTGCGAATTGCGGGGTCCGCCGACCGGGTGAACAATGTTGCACGGTGGCGAAAGATATTGACTCAGAATGACTTGGCAATCTCCGGGCCAACCGCCGCAAGTGGCAAGAATATTGCCAGTTCTGGTGGCGCGGCCCTTCCCCTTCCCGAGCCGCACGTCTGTCAACCGCTGCCCAGAGCAAAGCCGCCGAAAGGCGGTGACGCAGAGCCACGGGGCTACCGCGAGTAATCGCCATGCCAGCCGAGCCGCCAGCGAGACGCACCGGACTTCGGTGCGCGCGCGGCGCGCCGTCCGGTCATTACTCAAGGAGAACCCGTCATGACGTATCGCCATAAGCTGGCGCGGCGCCTCGCTCTCATCAGGGACCACGCGGTTCTGGCGACTGCCGTTCTCGCGGCAGCCTGCAGCACGGACGGGGGCCTCACCGGTTCTGGCTTCGACCCTCTAGATTCCAATACACAGATCGTGCGGCTGATCGCGTCGTCGGACAATCCGACGATTCCGGCCGCTTCCAGGACTCCGCTCCGCGCGGTCGGGCTGACGGCGGACGGCCGGCGCTCGCCGGTCAAGGACGCGGTATGGGTGGCGCTCGACGGCGGAACGATCGTCGATACCCTCGTCGAGGGGAAGGCGATCACGTACTTCAGCGCCAATGAGCCGGGAGACTACAGGCTGGTGACGTTCGACCGAGGGAAGCGCCTGCGCGACACCACGCGGGTCACGGTGCCGCGAAGCAACCAGGCGATCGCCAAGCTGTACATCGTTCCCGCGGTGGCCGCGCTGGTGGCCGGCGGGACGCAGCAGTTCTACGTCTACGGGCGCACCGATGCCGGCGACAGCGTCGCCGTGGCGGCATCGCTCGACGCGGCCGGCGGCAGCGCCAGCGGGCTCCTCTACACCGCGGGCGACACCGCCGGCACGTACCAGGTGACCGCGAAGCGGCAGGGCGGGCCGGAGTCGGCCACGGCCTCCGTCACGATTGCCGCCGGCGGCACCAAGGTGCCGACGCCCGAGCCCGCGCCGACGCCTCCGCCCACGACGGAGCCGACCTCTCCGTACGACCCGGCTCCCGCGCCGCCGGTCTCCAGCGGCCCGGCCGAGCTGCCGCGCGTCTGGGTGGATACCCGGATGCCCTCCCAGACCGGGCGCACCATCGTGGTGCCGGCGGGCGGGGACCTGCAGGCCGCGATCAACACCGCCCAGCGCGGCGACATCATCGAGCTCGCCGCGGGCGCTACCTACACGGACAACTTCGAGCTTCCCGCCAAGTCCGGCACCGGCTGGGTGGTGATCCGCTCGGCGGGCACCCTTCCCCAGGAGGGGACACGCGTGACCCCCGCGACCGCAGCCGGGTTCGCGAAGCTCCGCTCTCCCAACTCGATGTCCACGATCAAGGCGAGCGCTCCCGGGTCGGGCTACTACCGCCTGGTCGGGCTCGACATCGGCAGCAGCGCCGACATGACGTACAGCCTGGTCTACCTTGGCAATACGGCGGCGACGTCGGTGTCCCAGCTCCCGACGCACATCGTGCTCGACCGGGTCTGGGTGCACGGCACGAGCACGCAGGCGATCCAGCGCTGCGTGGCGCTGAACAGCGCGCACAGCGCGGTGATCGACAGCTACCTCTCCGACTGCCACATGAAGGGCTTCGACTCCCAGGCCATCATCGGCTGGGCGGGCCCCGGGCCGTACAAGATCGTCAACAACTACCTGGCCGGCGCCGGAGAGAACATCATGTTCGGCGGCGCGGACCCCAAGATCAGCGGCCTGGTGCCGTCGGACATCGAGATCCGCCGGAACCACCTGCACAAGCCGCTCGCGTGGAAGACGTCGGACCAGTGGACGGTGAAGAACCTCTACGAGTCGAAGAACTCGCAGCGGGTGCTCGTCGAGGACAACATCCTCGAGAACAACTGGGCCAATGCGCAGACCGGCATCGCCATCCTGCTCAAGTCGGAGAACCAGTCGGGCGGCTGCAGCTGGTGCACCACGGCGGACTACACCTTCCGCTACAACAAGCTGATCAACTCGCCGGGCGGCTTCATGATCACCGGGTCCCAGGTGACCACCAACGGCGGTCCGTCCATTCCGGCGGCGCGGATCACCATCGCCCACACCCTGTTCGACGCCGTGGCGGTGACGGGCCAGACGGGCGCGACCCGACTCTTCCAGGTGGGGCCCAAGCTGCGCGACCTGGTGCTCCGGAACAACTCGGGGTTCCCCGAGGGCTACCTCTTCTTCATGACGGGAGCCGAGGGGACCGAGACGCAGTTCGTGATGGAGAACAACCTCTTCGCCAAGGGCCAGATCGGCATCTTCGGGAACGGCACCGCCGAAGGCCTTTCCAGCCTGCGCACCTACGCGCCGAATGCGGTGGTGAGCAATAACGTGCTGGTGGGTGCGGATCCGGCGAAGTATCCCAGCGGGAACGCCTTCCCGGTGAGCCTGCTGTCGGCGGGGCTTCAGGGGACCGGGACCGACACCTACCGGCTCGGGTCCACCAGTTACAGCGCGACCACCACGGACGGCCAGCCGGCCGGCGTGAACTTCCCGGAACTTGAACGGCGCCTGACTGGCGTCAGGTAACGCTCCAAGTCGTTACACCAAAAGAACATGGGCATCGGAAACGACTCCGGTGCCCATGTTTCGCTTGTAGCATATCAATACGCCGGTTTGTGACACAGGTCACAGCAGGCCCTCCCTGACAGGGATAGGTTCGTCGCGGTTCGGCAACGCCCCACCTTGCCGCACCGTTTCATCCAGACAGGGCAGAAGACGTTCCCGCGGACCGATTCTCCCACCCGTTGTACCAGTTCGCTGCTCAGAGCAAAGCCGCCGAAAGGCGGTGACGCAGAGTCACGGAGCTACCGCGCACCGCGCCACCGCGCACCGCGCCATGCCCGCCGGGCCGCCAGCGACGACGCACACCGTCCTCAGGTGCGCCGCTGGCGGCCGCCTGCCTGAAGAACCATCAGCGAAACGATCACGATGACCTATCGCCACCTGATCGCCCGGCGCACGGCCCTCCTCCGAGGTGTCTCCGCCGCCGCCGTCGCCCTCCTTGCCGCCTGCAGCGACGGGCCCACCTCCCTCGACGAAGCACCGCAGCTCGCATCCACCAGGTCAGGCCATCCCCGCTCCGCCAGTTCCGCCACCCAGCTCATCGCGACATCGGACCATCCGGTGATCGCCCCTGCCGACACGACCGTGCTGGTCGCGACCGCCGTCGATGCCGACGGGACGCGCCGCACGCTCAACGCGCAGTGGACCTCGCTGGATGGCGGCAAGCTCAAGCGCCACAACAACCGCCAGCGTCACGCCATGCTGTTCACGGCCACATCCGCCGGCAGCTACCGCCTGGTGGCCCGGGTGCCGCAGATGGGCCGCAACGATACCACGGTCGTGAAGGTGGCCGCGCCCGCGCCGGCGCCGCAGGTGGCGCGCGTCGTCCTCACGCCGGCCACGGCCGGGATCCACCCGGGCGATACCCTCCAGCTCTCGACCCACGCCGAGACCGCAACGGGCGACACGGTGGCGGCGAAGGTCGCGGTGACCGCGACGGGGGGGGAGCTCGACGGGCTCTCCTACTCGGCGAGCGAGCCGGGGACCTATACGCTGGTCGCCGCGATGGTGGGCTCGCCCCTGCGCGACACCTCGGTGGTGACGGTGCAGCCGGGCGCGATCACCCCGCCGGAGGAGCCGGCCCCCACGGTCCCGGCCGACACCTCGGCCCCGGATGTCACGGTGCCCGACTCGACGGTCGTTGACACCACGATCCCCGACGTCACCGTTCCCTCGGACGTGTCGGACGGGGGCATCTCCGCGGCGATCACGCGGCCGACGGTCACCCAGGGCACGCCCGCCGAGCTGCCGCGGGTCCTGCTCGACACCCGGGTGCCCACGCAGAGCGGCCGGATCATCCAGGTTCCCGCCGGCGGCAACCTGCAGACCGCGCTGAACTCGGCGGTGCGCGGGGACGTGATCGAGCTGGCCGCGGGCGCCACCTACACCGGGAACTTCACCCTGCCGGCCAAGGCGGGGACCGGGTGGATCACCATCCGCACCCGGACCACGCTGCCGGCACCCGGCACGCGCATGACGCCGGCGCTCGCCTCCACGGCGCGCCTCGCCAAGCTGCGCACGCCGAACTCGATGCCCGCGCTGCAGACGGCCGGGAGCCCCCAGTCGGCCTACTACCGCATCACCGGCGTCGAGATCATCAGTTCCTGGACCGGGATGACCTTCACGCTGGTCTACCTGGGCGACCCGAAGAACGTGACCACGAGCGCGAGCATGCTGTCCACCGACATCGTGCTCGACCGGGTCTACGTGCACGGCGGGACCACGCAGTCGGTCCAGCGCTGCATCGCGCTCAACAACCGGCGCAGCGCGGTCATCGACAGCTACGTGACCGAGTGCCACATCAAGGGCGGCGACTCGCAGGCCATCATCGGCTGGAACGGCCCGGGCCCGTTCAAGATCGTCAACAACTACCTGGCCGGCGCCGGCGAGAACATCATGTTCGGCGGCGCGGACCCCAAGATCAGCGGCCTGGTGCCGTCGGACATCGAGATCCGTGGCAACCACATCACCAAGCCGCTCGCGTGGAAGACGTCCAATCTCTGGTCGGTGAAGAACCTCTACGAGTCGAAGAACTCGCAGCGGGTGCTCATCGAGGACAACATCTTCGAGAACAACTGGCAGAGCGCGCAGACCGGCCTCGCCATCCTGCTCAAGTCGGAGAACCAGTCGGGCAGCTGCACCTGGTGCACCACGGCGGACTATACCTTCCGCTACAACAAGCTGATCAACTCGCCGGGCGGGTTCATGATCACCGGCTCCCAGGTGACCACCAACGGCGGTCCGTCCATCCCGGCCCGGCGCATCACCATCTCGAACATGCTGTTCCAGCAGGTGGCGATGAACAGCCAGGTGGGGGCCAAGCGGCTGTTCCAGATCGGGCCGAAGCTGACCGACCTGGTGATCTCGCACAACACCGCGTTCTCCGAGGGGATGATGTTCTTCCTGACCGGGGCGATGGGCTCCTCCACGCACTTCGTCCTGCGCGACAACCTGTTCGCGCGCGGCAGCACCGGGCTCTTCGGGAACAGCCGGCTGGAGGGGACGTCCAGCATCAACACCTACGCCCCGACGGCAACGGTGGGCGCCAACATCCTCATCGGGTCGAAGTCGGCGACGTACCCGGCGGTCAACTGGCTCGTCTCGACGACCGCCTCGGTGGGCATGCTGAGCTACAGCGGCGGGAACTATGCGCTGTCGTCGAGCAGCCCCTATTACCTCAAGGGGAGCGACGGCAAGTCGCCGGGCGCGGACCTCGCGGGGCTCGCCACCCGGCTGGCGAAGGTGAAGTAGGCGGGGAGCTCAGGGCGCCGCGGAGCGCAGGCTCCGCGCGCGCCCGAGCCGCACCCGCAGGCCGACCGTCTCGTAGTGGCGCAGGCCCAGGCGCTCGACGTTGCGGCGCGATGCTGCGTTGTCGGGCGCCACGGCGCTCATGATCCATTCGATGTCCGGAAGCCTCGCCCCCGCCGACAGGCGGCAGGCGAGGCTTCGCGCATGCAGGCCGCGGCCCCGCGCCAGGGGATCCGTGAAGACATCGGAGAGGTAGGCGTAGCCCGCGGGGAGGTCGAAGGGGACGTGAGGATCAAGCGGCAGCCGGCCCGGAGCCGTCACCAGCCAGCCGGAATGCAGCAGGCGCGACTCGTCGGCCACGGTGTACACGTCGCGCCCGTCCTCGAGCCGCTCCAGGCAGATCCCAAGGAACTGCCGCCGGGTGAAGCCGTCGCGCGAGCCGGGAACGTAGGCCAGGAGGTCGCGGATGGAATTCACGGCCATCGGCTCGGCCACGAGCCGGCGCGCCTCGCCCGCGGAAAGGCGGTAGAGCATCAGCCGGCGCTCGTGCCACGCCCAGCGCTGCGCCGTCCACCGGAGCTCCGACAGCGTCTTCCGGAGCCCTTGCGCGGGCACGGGCTCTTCGAGGACGGGCAGCGGGGCCGGCAGCTGCGCCGGCCCGAGCGAGGCGAGGTACTCCTCCCGATCGAAGCCGGCCCAGCGGCGCGGCGCCACGGCGAGCAGCCGTACGGCGAGCCCCTGGGCGGTGCGTTCGGCCAGGTGGCCTGCGACGACCCGCCCCGCGCGCTCCACAACCGCGGCATCGAACCCGGGCCCGCCGCCGGCGAGTTGCAGCAGGCGCGCGCGCAGCCCGGGGTCGTCGCGCGAGGGGAGGCGCCCGCTTCGCGCCCCTTCGCGGAAGTCGGCGAGGTCGAGGAGTGGATCGATCACCGCCTCGAGCTCGGCGCGGCTCGCGAGGCGGCGGGCCCCGGCCGCGCCGGCGGTCACCCGAACCTCTTCTTGAGCCTCAGGAACGGCTGCTCGAGGATGTAGAACGACGCGGACGCCACGGCGACAGTGACGGCGCACGCGCCCGCGAACTGCACCGCCACCGGCCAGCCGGCCAGGGCATCGCGCACCATGTGCAGCGTGATCTGCTGGTACAGGTAGAGCGGGTACGAGATCCGGCCGAGGAAGCGCAGCACCGGATGCTCGAGCCAGGACCACGACCGGGTGCCCTGGAAGCCGATGACCTGCACCATGAAGAGCGCGAGCAGGGGCGGCACCAGCGCGAAGCCAAGGATGTCGCGCCGCCGCGGGATGTCGAACGGCAGGTCCATGACGAGCACGACGACACCGAGCAGCGGGAGCAGCGCCAACGCCGGATGGGCGAGGATCCAGGCGGTGGCCCGCTGGGCGCGCTTCCAGTGCAGCACGACCGCCGTGAGGCAGCCGACCAGGAGTGCATCGAAGCGGGTGTCGAAGGCAGCATAGATGTAGCCCTGGTCCACGTCGAAGACGCGTACCAGCACCACCCGGTAGACCCACACGGCGACGATCAGCCCGACCAGGCGCCCCGCCATCTTCTGCGGCTGGCGGACCAGCAGCAGGAACGCCGCCGGCCAGAGCAGGTAGAACTGCTCCTCGATCGCGAGCGACCAGGTGTGGCTGAACCCGGTGTTGGGATCGCCGAGGATGGCGTTGTAGTAGTTGCTGAGGTACACGAAGGCGCTGGCCGCGTGGTCCCAGGGCACGTGCCGCCCCGTGACGAACAGCGCGGCGACCAGCAGGACCCAGAAGGCATA
This sequence comes from uncultured Gemmatimonadota bacterium, assembly GCA_946480845.1. Next base: position 12,508 of record CAMLLJ010000016.1, on the reverse strand, counting down.
GAACGCGGGAAAGATCCTGAGCGAGCGCCGGATGTAGAACTTGCGGAGCGAGACCGTGCCAGTGGCTTCCTGCTCCTTGAGCAGGAGCCAGGTGATGAGGAACCCGCTCAGCACGAAGAAGGCCACGACGCCGTACCCGCCGGGGATGCTGGTGAACCCGAAGTGGTACGCCATCACCATCAGCACCGCGAACGCGCGCAGCGCGTCGAGCCCCGGGATCTGGCGCCTGGCGAGATTCTCGCGCAAGCGCGCCTATCCCGTGGCCGCGGGGACGCTGACGGCGGGGGCCGGCGCAGTGGCGGTCGTCACGGGCGCGCCCGGAAGATGAACTCGTTGCAGCCGACCGATCCGCCCGCGGTGGTCATCCGCTCCAGGTCGAAGCCGCGCTCGCGGTAGAAGTCGAGGATCGCCTCGGGCTTCGCGTACTCGAACGGGTAGCCGCCCAGCCAGTCGTGCCAGTCGTGCCAGACCGACATGCCCCGGTCCGTGCCGTACTCGCGGTAGCGGCGGAGCGGGTTCCTCCGCCAGACCAGGTCGGCGGCCAGCCCGCGGAGCACCCACCAGGGAATGAAGGCGCAGGAGACGAGCGCCTTCCCCACCGGCCCCGAGCAGTAGGTGCGCTTGATCCTGGCCCAGCGGCCGGACCAGGCGCCCTGGTCGTTGTAGATGGCGATGAACAGCAGCCCGCCCGGCGCGACGAGCCGGCGGACCTGGTCGAGTGCCGTCCACATCTGCCCGGTGTGGTGGAGCACGCCCCAGGAGTACACGATGTCGAAGGTGCCGAGCCCCGCGAGGAAGCCGGCGTCGAGGGCCGAGCCCGGGCCCACCTGCCAGTCGGGATCGTCGGGGAAGTAGCGCCGGCGCAGCTCCGCCGTGCACGCCACCGACGCCGGGTCGTAGTCGAACGAGGTGACGCGAGCACCCATCTGCCGCGCCACCAGGCTGGACAGCCCGCTTCCCGAGCCCACGTCCACGAAGGTCCGGCCGGTGAGGTCGTCGGTGCCGAGCATCCGGGCCAGCGAGCGCCGGGCCTGCGCGATCTTCTGGTCGTCGAGCACGCCGAGGAAGCGGGCCCAGTTCTCACCGAACTGGAACCGCTCGCCGCGGGCCACCTCCTCCGCGTGACCTCCGGGCCCGGACCCGGCCGCCGGCTTCGTCACCGTCACCAGCAGATCCCCTGGTACGCCACGCCCTCCGAGGTCCGCGACCCGAAGGCGCGCACCAGGTCCACCACCGGCTGGTCGGCGCGCAGGTGGCCCTGGATCTCGCGGAACTCGCCGGCGCTGTTGCCGATGATGACGGCGTCGCTCGACTCGAGCACCTCCTTCGTGCTGCCCCGCATCAGCTCCCAGATGTGGGGGATCTCCCGCTCGATGTACTCGCGGTTGGCGCCCATCAGCCGCGAGCTGGTGACGTAGGGGTCGTAGATCGCGAGCTGGACGCCCTTGCCGATCAGCATCTCGATGAGCGACACCATGGGCGACTCGCGCAGGTCGTCGGTCCCCGCCTTGAAGCTCAGGCCGAGCACGCCGACGCGCTTCTTCCCGGTGGCCATGACCAGGTCGAAGGCCTTCTCGATCTGCTTCCGGTTGCTGTCGAGGGTGGCGGCGAGGACCGGCACCTCCACGTCGAGCGAGCGCGCCTTGTAGATCAGCGCGCGCAGGTCCTTGGGCAGGCAGGAGCCGCCGAAGGCGAAGCCCGGACGCAGGTAGTAGGGCGAGATGTTGAGCTTCCGGTCCTCGCAGAAGATCTTCATCACGTCGTGGCTGTCCACGCCCGCTTCCTTGCAGACGTTCCCGATCTCGTTGGCGAACGCGACCTTGAGGCCGTGGAAGCAGTTGCAGGCGTACTTGACCATCTCGGCGGTGCGCACCGGCACGACGTGCACCGGCGCCTCGATGCCGTCGTACAGCGCAGCCACGGTGCGGCCGGTCTCCGGGTCGTCGGCGCCGACCAGGGTGAACGGCGGATCATAGAAGTCGCGGATCGAGGTGCCCTCGCGCAGGAACTCGGGGTTGCCGCAGACGCCGAAATCGGCGCCGGCGCGCTTCCCCGAGGTGCGCTCGAGCGCCGGGATCACCAGGCCGTGAATGGTGCCGGGGAGCACGGTGCTGCGGATCACGATGGTGTGCCGCGCCTTCTTGCCCTTGAGTGCGGCACCGATCTGCTCGCAGACCCGCTCGACATAGCTCAGGTCGAGGCTGCCGTTCGACCGGCTCGGCGTGCCGACGCAGATGAGCGACACGCTGGTGTCGCGCACCGCCTCGGCCACATCCGTGGTGGCCTGCAGGCGGCCCGAGGCCGCCATCTCGGCCACCAGCTCGCCGATGCCCATCTCGACGATGGTCGCCTTGCCGGCGCGGATCATGTCCACCTTGCCCGGGTTCACGTCCACGCCGATGACGGTGTGCCCCTCCTTGGCGAAACACGCCGCGGAGACGCAGCCGACGTAGCCGAGCCCGAACACGCTGATCGAAGTCGTCATGAACCGCTCACCATCCCGTGAAAAGTCGTCCGGAGCGCGTCAGGCACCGCGCTCGAAAATGCGCTCGCGGAGGGCGAGATAGGCACGCCCGCCGAGCCGCTTCACCACCTTCTTCGAGTTCCAGCCCACCCATTGCCTGGCCCGCGCCGCGGGCCGGCCCGCCGCGAGCGCCGCCGCCTCGGCCGCGGTGCTCGCGCGGCGCAGCGTGTAGCGGCCGAACACGCGGCACCCGGCCATCTCGGCCACCCGCGAGACGGGCTCCGACGTGAACAGGAGGCGGATGCCGGCCTCCGCCGCCGTCTCGGCCACTGCGGGGGAGAAATACCCGCCCGGTACCGAGGCCACCGTCACCGCGCGCCCGAGGATCCCCTCGAGCGCCGCGCGGCTGGCCGTCCATTCGCGCAGCATCTCCGCCCGGGTGAGCGCGGCGAAGCGGATCGGGTGGCTCTCCGAGTGGCTTCCGATCACGTGGCCTGCCGCGTCGAGCGCCCGGATGCCGGCGGCGTCGAGGAACCCGGCACTGCCGATGCGGCCCGTGGTCACGAAGAAGTGCCCCGGCCAGCGGTACGGCTCGAGCGCGGGCGCCGCAGCGCTCAGCGCGCCGGACCCGCCGTCGTCGAACGTGAGCAGGACCGGGGCCGCACCGGCCGGCAGGTCGTCCACCCGCGCGATCCGCGCACCGGCTGCCGCGATCGCGCCCAGGTGCGCCGTGAAGCTCGCCCGGCCGAGCTTGTAGCTCGCCGCGGCGGCGCCCCCGAAGCCGCTGGCCTCGAAGTCGTCCCCCGCGACGATGTCGTGATACTCAAGCGTGTGACAGCGCATGCGAGCGTGCGAGGCGCCGGCGCAGGCGCAGGTAGCTCGACAGCCGGGGCTGGCCCCAGGTGCCTGAGGCACGGCCCGCGACGCTGACCGGCTCGGCCTCGCCCCGGACGATCCGGCCGAGGAGCGCCCCCACCCCGTCCAGGTTGTCGAGCAGCACCCGATGCTGGATCTCGACGTGCGACTGGTCGCGCGGGTCGAACGGGTAGGTGAAGTACCCGAAGACCGGGCCGGTATCCACGCCGCGGTCCACCCGCAGCATGGTCATGCCGACGCGCTCGAAATCGCCGCTGGCCATCGCCCAGAAGCAGCCGTGGGCATTGCGGTACTCGGGCGCGACGCCCGGGTGGCAGACGAAGGTCCCGGCGGGCGGCAGCTCGAAGATGCGGGGCGCCAGGATGTGCTTGCAGAGCGCAAGCGCGGCATCGGGCGCCGCCCGGCAAATGAAGGCCTCGCTCTCGGGTGCGTTCGGCGTGGCCACGTCGATGGCGGGCACGTTCGCAGGCACCGCCGGCCAGCGCTCGCGCAGCGCCGCGAGCGCCCGCGCGTGCCACTCCCGGTCCCGCGCCGCGAGCGCCACCCGGTACCAGATCCGGAAGGCCAGCACGTCGAGCAGGCCCAGCGTGCCGCTCCGCTGCCACTCGCGCCGCACGCGCCGCCAGAACATGCGGCCCGGCTCGCGGATGCGGACGATGCCGCGCAGGTCGGTCGTGGCCGCGAGCCAGCGCGCGATGCCGTCGGTATGCAGCGGCTCCTCGGCGTGGCAGATCAGGACGGTCGCAATGCGCGGCTCGGCGCTCATGCCACCGTCTCCGCCGCGCCGACCGACGCCGCGAAGTCGTTCGCCACACGGTCCCACGCGAAATGCTCGCGCACGAAGGCCGCGGCATCGGCGCCGAGCTGCCGGCTGCGCGCCGGATCGTCGAGGAGGCCGACCACCGCGTCGGCGAAGGCTGCCGGCTCGTCGGCGAGCAGGAGGTGGCGGCCGTCCGTCACCGGCAGGCCCTCCGCGCCGATGGTGGTCGAGACCAGCGCGCGCTCCATCGCCAGCGCCTCGTACACCTTGAGCCGCGTGCCGCCACCGACGCGGAGCGGCACGACGAAGACCGAGGCCCGCTCGAGGTACGGCCGCACGTCCGGCACGGTGCCGGTGACTCGGAGCCGCGCGTCGCGCCCGGCCAGCGCCGAGATGCGCGGCGGCGGGTTGCGGCCCACCACGGTCAGCGTGGCCTCGGGGCGCCGGCGGTGGATGCGCGGCAGGATCTCATCCACGAACCAGAGGATCCCGTCTTCATTGGGCATCCAGTCCATCGAGCCGGTGAAGACCAGGTCGAAGGGCTCCTGCGCCTCCCGGCCGGAGGGACGGAAGTAGTCGGTGTCCACGCCGGTCGGCACGTCAGCGACGCTGGCGAGCCCATACTCCCGTTCCAGCACCTCGGCATCGTCGCGGGACACGGCCACTACCTGGTCGAAGCGCCGGCATTCCGCGCGCTCGAACCGCGCCATGCGCCGCCACTGGGACCTGAAGTAGCCGTGCGAGAGCTTCCCTTCCCTCACCTGCGCATGCCGCTTCCAGATCATCGCCTCGACGTTGTGCTGGAACAGCACGGTGCGGCAGGGGAGCCCGTCGGGGACGTTCTGGCTGGGGAAGAGAAAGTCGCAGACCACGAGGTCCACGTCGCGCTCCCGCACCGCGCGCTCGATCTCCGCCCGCATGGCGCCCGACCGATACTTGGCCACGGCGTACGGCAGCGGCGAAAGCAGGTTGCCGGCCAGCTCGAGCCAGAAGCGGGGCGAGCGCCTCGGCGCCTCGGTGAACGGCACGCGGATCAGGTCGTGACAGTACTCGGCCGCGCGCTCGGCCGCATCGGGCGCCGCGGCGCCGTTGTCGAGCGTGAGGTAGGTGACCCGGTGCTTCCGCTTGAGCGCCCGCAGCATGTTGTAGGTACGGATGCGCCCGCCCTTGTCCACCGGGTGGAGCAGCTCGGTCTTGAGCCAGAGCAGGTGCATGCTAGTGCGCCGCCGCGGCGAGCTGGCCGGTGGCGCCGACATCGGCGGGATCCTCGCCGTCGATGAAGATGCGGTGCCAGATCTCCGTGTTGACCAGCGCCCAGAGCCGCTCGGCGTGGTTCATGTGACCGGCCATCTGCTCGTCCACGAGACGCCGCACCGCGGCGGGGGCGAACAGCCCGCGCGCCGCCGCCCGCTCGCCGAGGACGTACTCGTCGAGCAGGTGGCGGTACCGGCCCCGGAACCAGGCACCCACCGGCACCGGGAATCCCATCTTGCGCCGCGAGAGGATCTCGGCCGGGAGCTGGTCCTTCATCGCCTGGCGCAGGACGTACTTGGTGGTGAGCCCGCGGAGCTTGAGCCGCTCCGGCAGCCGGGCCGTGAACTCGACGAGCGGGTGGTCGAGGAATGGTACCCGGCTCTCGATCGAGGCCGCCATGCTCATCTGGTCCTGCTTCATGAGCAGCTCGTGCAGGTACGTCTTCACGTCGGCGTAGAGGAGCTGGTCGAGCAGCGACGCGGCGTCGGACCCCGCGATCGCGGCGTGCGCCGCCGCGTAGGGATCGATCCCGCCCAGCCGTTCGCGCAGCGCGGGGGCGAGCAGCTCCGCCTGCCGGCTCCGCCCGAACACGGCGAAGTTGTCGAAGTAGAGGGTGTCGATGTCGGCGTCGAGATAGAGGCCAGTCCGGAGCAGGCGGTTCCGGAGCTTCGTGCCGCGGGGCAGCCCCTCGACCAGGCGCCGCATGGCGCCGCGCACACCCGGGCCCGCGAGCTGCTGATAGCGGCGGCTCAGCGCGAGGTTGTAGACCGTGGTGCGGTAGCGCCCGTAGCCGGCGAGCGTTTCGTCGCTGCCCTCGCCCGTGAGCACCACCTTGACCCGCTCGGCCGCCAGCCGGGAGACGAAGTTGAGCGCGATGCTCGACGGGTGCGCGATCGGCTCGTCCTCGTGCCAGACCAGGGTGGGCAGCGCGCCGAAGAACTCGTCGGGGCTCACCACGACCTCGTGATGGTCGGTCCGATACCGCTCCGCCACGAGCCGCGCGTAGTGCAGCTCATTCGCCTCCCGCTCGGCGAACGCCACCGAGAAGGTCTTCACCGGCTCGTCCACCAGCCCGCTCATCACCGCGGTGATCGCGGCCGAGTCGATGCCGCCGGAGAGGAACATGCCGAGCGGCACGTCGGCCATCAGCCGCATGCGCACCGCTTCGCGGAACCGCTCGGCGTACTCGCCGATCAGCGTGGCGTCGGGCCGCCGGTCGATGGCCGCGGGGTCGAAGCTCAGGTCCCAGTAGCGCTGGATGGTGATCGCGCCGTCGCGCCAGAGGAGCGTGTGCCCGGGGAGCAGCCGCTTCACGCCCTCGAAGAGCGTGTCCTCGCCCGAGGGGGCGTGGTTGGCCAGGTAGTCGGGAAACGCCTGCAGGTTGAGCGACGGCGAGACGGCGCCGGCCGCGAGCAGCGCCTTGATCTCGGAGGCGAAGTAGAGCGCGCCGTCCGGGGTGTGCACGTAGTAGAGCGGCTTCACGCCCATCCGGTCGCGCGCCAGGAACAGCTCGCGGGTGCGCCGGTCCCAGATCGCGAAGGCGAACATGCCGCGCAGCCGGGCCGGCGCGGCGTGCCCTTCGCGCTCGTAGACGTGCATCACCGTTTCGGTGTCGCAGTGCGTCGTGTAGCGCACGCCCGCGGCCTGCAGCTCGGGCATCAGCTCGGGGTGGTTGTACACCTCGCCATTGTAGACGATCTGCAGCGCGCCTCCGGCGCCGGCCATCGGCTGCGCCCCGTGGGCGACGTCCACGATGCTGAGCCGCCGGTGCCCGAGCCCGATGCCGTCCTCGAGGAAGAGCCCCGCCCCATCGGGCCCCCGGTGCGTGAGCACGTCGCGCATCCGCTCGACGAGCGGCGCGTCGAGGCGGCGGGATGATCCGCGCGGCAGGGCCACACCACAGATTCCACACATCGTACGGCTCTATGCTCCTCCGGCGGTGAGGACCACTCCGTCCACCCGCCACTCATTGCCCGCGATCGTGATCTCGACCCCGCCGTTTCCCCGCCCCACCCGGACCCGGTGGCCTTCGTCGCGGCGCTCGTTGAGCACGAAGGGAATGCCTGTGGCGCCGCTCGCGGCGAGCACCGTCACCAGCTCGTTGCCGCCGGTCACCGCGATGTCGAGCGCCGAGGCGGGCACCCGCACGCCGTAGACCGGCGAGTGCCAGCTCTCGCGCACCGAGAGCGCGAGATGCGGGGCCCAGGCGGAGAGCATCAGGTCGCCCTGCCCCGCGCCGGTGAACCGGGCGAACTCTCCCACTGCCTGGATGGCGATCCCGGGCGCCGCGTGGAAATGCGCGCTGAACGGGCGGCGCATCGGCGAGTCGATCCGGTCGCGCACGATCCAGCAGGACCAGGCCTTGAGGAACAGCACCTCGCGCCGGTGCGTGGCCGGCGGGGAGAAACGCCAGAAGCCGTGATGCAGCGCGGCGGCGTAGTCGAGCTCCGGCGTGGAGATCCACGCGGTGAGCTTCGCATCGGCACCGGCCTCCCACCGGAACGGGCCGGCCGAAAGCGCCGATGACTCGCCCGCGAGGGTCACGCTGTTGTGCTTCGCGCCGCCGCGAAACCGTTCGCGCCATTCCGGCTCGGCCACGTACGTGAACGTTCCGGCATCCACCAGCACCGGCCGCCCCTCGACCGCGAGCTCGATGGCGAGCGCATCGGCGTGCGAATGCCCGAACGCGCCCTGGGGGCCGCAGTCGAAGAGCAGCCAGTCGGCGTCGGGCCGCCAGGCACTCCGCATCACCGCGTGGCCACCGTCCCGGAAGAGCACCGAGGCGGGCGGCTCGCTCGTCCCGGCGGCGCGGTAGCGGTCGCCGGCAGCGGGACCCAGCAGCCATCCCGCCTCGACCGGCAGAGGCCCCGCGGCAAAGCAATATTCGGGCCCGCCAAGGAGTGCCCCACCGAGCCCGACCGTGTCCCGGAAGTCGTTGACAGGACGAGAGTTGAGCATCATCAGCCGGCCCCCGTCCTCATCCCCGACCAGGGGCGAGCTCCCGTCCGGGCGCACCAGTGCTACAAGGTAGTCGAGCGCACGCTCGAGTGGCCCGCGGATTTCGTCCGCAAGCGCCTCGCCGCGGGCCTCGAGCACCAGCGCCAGGTGCAGGTAGAAATCCACTGTGTAGCGGTGGTAATAGCTCGATTGCTCGAAATAGACGCCGTCGGGATGGAGCTGCCGGCCAATCTCGCGGGCCAGGATCTCGCGGCCCGCGGTGAGCCAGCGCTGGGCCGCCCTCAGCTCGGGAAGGCCGGCCCCGAGGTACACCAGGGCGAGTGCCTCACCCGTCAGGTGGGTGTTGGGACTGAACCAGGTGGACAGGTGGACCTCGAGGTGCCGGGCATGGACGTGCAGCATGCCGAGGGCGCGGGCGAAGCGCGGCGCCGTGAGGGCGGCCGAACCGCGGGCCAGGCGCAGCGCCACGAGCCAGCTGATGGCCCGGAAGCCGACTTCGAGCGCGCTGGCCCAGTTCATCCCCCGCTTGGGCGGGTTCGCGTCCATCCACGCGTCCATGCGCGCGAAGAGGCACTCGGCGTAGCGCTCGTCGCCGGTGAGGGCCCAGGCCTGTCCCAGCGTGACGAAATGCTGGTGGCGATTGAGCTCCCACACCAGCTTGTGATCGCCCACCTGCGCGGGATCGAGGTAGCGGAGCCGCGACCAGTGCACCAGCGGCGCGCGCCGCTTGAGGAGCGGGTCGAGCTGCCAGTCGATCGGATCGCCGAAATCGAGGCCGGTGTAGCCGAGCAGGTCGAAGCGGCCGCGGACGATCGCATCGGCGCGATCCACGAGCGCGGCCGACTCGCCGGGCCATTTCCGCCGCACGTAGGCGGCGGTGGCCGCAGGATCCACCAGCCCGGGTAGCAGGGGAGCGGGCGTGGCGCGAAACGCCTCGAGCAGCTTGTCCGGGCCGACTGACGGCAGCAGCTTGCCGAGCCGTGCGGCGTCCGGCTCGCGGCCGTCGGGGTTCCATCCGGCGCGTTCCAGCAGCGTCGCCGCCAGCGCCGCGCCCCGATACAGCAGCTCCTCACGACTCCTGCCGCGCAGCTTCCCGATCATCGGCGCGCCGCCTCCTCACGGTAGAGCCGTTCCCAGCGTCCGCCCACCGCGGCCCAGCTGTATCGTCCGAGCACGAGCTCGCGGCCCTGCCGCACCAGGTCGGCGGCAAGCGCCGGCTCCTCGAGCAGGCGCAGGACGGCGGCCGCGAGCGCGGCCGGTGCCGCGCCGCTCGTGACCAGCGCCGTCCGGCCGTCGTGGGCGATCACCGGAATCCCCCCGGCATCCGAGGTGACCACGGGCGTGCCCGCCGCATACGCTTCGAGGATCGAGAGCGGCATGTTGTCGATGAGCGACGCGTTCACGTAGAGGTCCGCCGCGTCGTAGAGCGCCGGCATGTCGTGCGGCGCGACCGGCCCCGTGAAGGTGACGCCGCCCAGGCCGAGTGCCGCCGCCTGCTCGCGCAGCCGGGTGCGCTCGGAGCCGTCGCCCGCCACGACGAGAGTCGCGTCCGGATGCCGCTCGCGCACCAGCCGGAACGCCTCGAGGACGGCGCCCACGTTGTAGTGGGGCTCGAAGTTGCGGTTGCTCAGCACGGCGGGGCGGAGCTTCTCGCGGCGGCGGTAGGGGATCCCGTCGGTGTCCACGAAGTTGTAGATCGCCTCGGCCGCGACGCCGTGCCGCGCGAAGACCTCGACCAGGTACTCGGACGGCACCACGACGCGGTGCGCCAGCCGGAGCAGCGGAAGCACATGCCAGCCGAAGCGCGCCAGGTGGTCGTCCGCCTCGCCGCTGTGGTAGTTGAGGATCACCCGCTTCCCGAACAGCCGGCCGGCGAGCATGGCGGGGACGGGGCCGAGGAGGAAGGCCCAGTACGACGGCGAGAAGACGTGGAGGACGTCGAGGCCCGGCACGCGCCGGAGCAGCGACACCCAGTACACCAGCGACGTGATCACGGTGCGCACGTAGCGGATCCGCTGCAGCGGGCGCAGGATGCCGGGCGCGCGCGGGTTGAGCGGGACGTACTCGGCCTGGAGCCCCGGTATCGCCTTCAGCCGCTCGAAGAGCCGCGTCGCGGCGATCGACTGCCCGCCGACGATGTCGAGCGAGGGCGCGAACAGCCCGACGCGCACCGGGCCGGGCGCAGCGGTCACGCGCCCGCGGCCTTGGCTGCCGCGACCGGTGCAGCCCCGACGGTTTCCGGCGGGAGGTGCGACACCACCGGCAGGTGACGCCCTTCGGCCAGGAACCAGTCGGCCATCCGGCGAATCCCGTCACGCAGCGTATGCGCGGGCTCGAAGCCGGCCTCGCGCACCTTGGCCGCCTCGAACTTCGTCTGCATGGTGGCGAGCTTGCGGACCCGCGCCGAGGAGATGGGCAGGTTGCGGCCGGTCAGGCGGATGGCGACGTCGAAGGGCGCCGCCAGCGCCAGCGCCAGCGGAAGCGGCACCGACACCGGCGCCGGGCGCCGGCCCAGCGCGTCGGCGATCGCGTCCCCGATAGCGCGGCTGGTCAGGTGCGGAAGGTCCACGTAGTTGTACGCGTCAAAGGCGGGGAGGCCCGGACGCGCGAGCAGGTGGAGCGCCGCGTCCACCACGTTCTCGACGTAGGCCATGCTCTTCACGTTGACGCCGCGCCCGACCGGCAGGTAGAGGCCGGAATGGATCTGGCGCATCAGCGCATAGACGTTGGCGAAGTTCCGCGGCCCGAACACCACCGCCGGCCGGATCACCAGCGCGCGCCGCCCCTCGCCCCGCTCGGTCCAGCGGCGGAAGACGGCCTCGCCCGCGAGCTTGGAGGCGCCGTACGGGTTCGCCGGGGACGGCGCCGTCGTCTCGGTGCGCGGCTCGGGAGCATCACCATAGACCGCGACGCTGGAGAAGAAGCAGGCGCGGCGAACGCCGGTCCGGTCCATCTCCTCGGTGAGCACCCGCGCGCCACCCTCGTTCACCCCGAAGTAGGTCGCTTCGCTGATCCCGAAGTCGTGATGCGCGGCGGCAAGGTGCACCACCAGGTCGCAGCCGTCCAGCGCCTTGCGGACCGCGGAGGCGTCGCGGACGTCGCCCAGCTCCACGCGCATGCCTTCGTGCGGCCACGAGGGCGCGACCAGATCGAGGATGACGACCTCGTGGCCCTCGCGGAGCAGGCGCTCGCAGAAGTACCGCCCGATGAAGCCGCTGCCCCCGGTCACAAGCACCCGCATCACGGCGTCCTTTCGAGTGGATCGGGACGCCGTCCCGACTCGGTGGGTGTCCAGACGCCCCAGCGGCCGCGCAGGCCGTTGAGGAGCGCGAGCGCGGGCACCGCCTGGAGGCGGGCCATCCAGCGGAGCTGGCGCCAGAGCGCGCCCGCGCGCGCCGGCATCGCGATGCGCACCGCAAGCGCCGCCACCAGCGCCAGCGCAGCCGCGATGGCGAGGAACTGCGGCGCCCGCAGGGCGACGAACAGCAACAACGCGGCCAGGCCGATCGCGAGCAGCACGGGCGTGAGCAGGCGGAGCAGCTTGTGCAGCACGAAGTGCGGCCAGATCGGGTTGCGCCAGGGCAGCAGCGCCGACGGCTCCAGCGCGCAGTACTGGATCAGCCCGGTGAGCGTGCGCACCCGCCGCACGAACTGCTGGTCCTGGGTGAACCGGCGCGGATCGAATGCCAGCGCATCGGCGCGGAACCCGACCCGGCGGCCCTGGCGCACGATGGAAAGCGTGGTGAAGAGGTCGTCGCAGATGAGGCCGGCCGGCAGCGGCTTCCAGAGCTCGGGACGCATCGCGTAGATCGAGCCCGAGGTGGAGACCACGCTGTGGCCCGCCGCCTGCCCGGCACGCACCGCCGCCTCGAGGTCGGCGTACGCCACCATCAGCGCGTCGTCGCGGGCCTGGGAGTAGCGGCCGGTGACGCCGCCGAAGGCGGGATCCCGCAGCTCCTCGGTCATCCGGCGGATCGCCTGCGAGTCGAACTGCTGGCCGGCATCGGCGAACACGATGATGTCGGCGCCCGCCGCGGCGCGCACACCGGCGTTGAGCGTGGCGGCCTTGCCGCCAGGAAGGTCTCCCGCCACCACGGTCGCGCGCGCACCCAGCCGCTCCTCGTAGGCCCGGGGCGGATGCGGCGAGCCCGGATCCACCGTGACCACCACGCGGAGACGATCCCGGGGATAGTCCG
>CAMLLJ010000015.1 GCA_946480845.1 uncultured Gemmatimonadota bacterium | reverse complement strand
AGCGGCCGACCTCGTCGCCGTAGCCCAGGCGCTCCACTGGTTCGACCTGCCGCGCTTCTTCGCGGAAGCGGCGCGCATCCTCCGGCCCGGCGGGGTGCTGGCGGCATGGTGCTACGGGCCATTCCGGGTCGTCGAAGGCGCGGCGGCCCGGCCGGTGGCGGAGTTCGCGGCGGAGGTGCATCCGTACTGGTTCCCCGAGCGCGCGCTGGTAGACTCGGGCTACCGGACCATCGAGTTCCCGTTCACCGAAGTCGCGGCACCGGCCTTCGAGATGCGCGCCGAGTGGACCGGCGAGGAGATTGCTGGTTACCTGGGCACCTGGTCGGCAGCGTCCGCATATGCGAAGGCGACTGGCCGCAACCCGGTCCCCGCGCTGCGAGAGGCGCTCGAGCGCGCCGGAGCACTCGGACGCCGCTCCAGGGTCAACTGGCCGCTCTCGGTCCGGGCGGGGCGCACAGCAGAAACGGCCGGCCTGCCCGAAGGCAGACCGGCCGTTTCCTTGCCACGCAGTGACTGAAGGATCAGCCGCGTGCGTGCAGGTTACCCGACCTTGACCACGTTCTCAGCGGCCGGGCCCTTGGCGCCCTGCACGACGTCGAACTCCACCCGCTCACCTTCGGCGAGGGACTTGAAGCCCTGCGCCTGGATGGCCGAGTGATGAACGAAGCAGTCCTTCTGACCGTCTTCCGGGGTGATGAAGCCAAAACCCTTGGCATCATTGAACCACTTGACGGTACCAGTCGTACGCATTCCTGACTCCTTGGAGTGTGTAATCGGAGTCCGGACATGCCGTACCAGCCGACTACGCGTTGTTCGTGAGCGATGCCTCACGATGCATTTCGTTCCCGGAGGGCGGCACTCGCCGACTCTCCGCGCGGTCAACAAAAAGGGGGCCGGCACGTTACGCCAGGCCCCCATTTCCCTGGAACATCGCCGCGCACAAGGCGCGTGTACCGCGAGCAACAAGATAACGACCACCCCCCGGTTCCGCAACAGCGGGAGGCCGGCCGCCCGGGACGGCGGGACTACTTGTTCGCGGCCGCCGCCTTCTCGAGCGCCGCGACGAGCGTGGGGTGGCCCTGCTCCCGGGCGGTCTCGATCGGTGTCATGCCCTGGCGATTGGTGGTGCCCAGGTTGGCGCCACGCGCGATCAGCACCTCGGCCGCTTCGAGCGAGCCCGCCTCGGCGGCGTGGTGCAGGGCGGTGAACCCGGTGAGATTGGTGGCCTCGATCGGCGCGCCCCGGTCGAGCAGGATTCGCACGGCGGCGGCATGATTGTAGTACGCCGCCCAGTTGAGCGGCCGGCGCCCGTTCATGCTGCGGCGCGTGTCGAGGGAGTCCACCTTTGCGCCCGCGTCGAGCGCCTTGACGATGGCGACGGTGTCGCCGGATACCGAGGCGTCCCAGAGCGCGGACTGGACGTCCTGCGCCTGGGCCGGCGCGGCGAGCAGGGCGGTGGCCGAGAACAGGGCGGCGGCGAACGAGATCGGCAAGCGCATGGTCCTGGTTCCCTCGCTGAGAGTATGCTCCACCTGGTACGATGAGCTTCGTAGACAGCCGGAACGCACTGATCGGTTGCCTCGGCCTGTACGAGGCGACGTTTCGAAAAGTTACGTACGGCCTCCGCGGCTGAGGCCAACTCCCATGCAGGCCAACATCCTACCGAACGGCGGACGCTGAATGGACTGGCTCACCGACCCCCAGGCCTGGGTGGCGCTCGCCACCCTCACCGCGCTCGAGATCGTCCTCGGCATCGACAACGTCGTCTTCATCTCCATCCTGGCCGGCAAGCTGCCGAAACAGGACCAGGCCAAGGCCCGCCGCCTCGGGCTCATGATGGCGATGCTCATGCGCATCGCCCTGCTCTTCTCGCTGAGCTGGATCATCCGCCTCACGGCCCCGCTCTTCACCGTCATCGGCCAGGAGATCTCGGGCCGAGACCTGGTGCTGATCTTCGGCGGCCTCTTCCTGCTGGCCAAGAGCACGCACGAGATCCACGGCCGCCTCGAGGGCGACGAAGGTGAGGCATCGGTGCGGGTCCGCCCCTCGCTCCGCAGCGTGCTCATCCAGATCGTCCTCCTCGACATCGTCTTCTCGCTCGATTCGGTGATCACCGCCGTGGGCATGGCCGATGACATCGGCGTGATGGTGACTGCCGTGGTGATCGCGGTGGGCTTCATGATGCTCTTCGCGGGGCCGATCAGCGCCTTCGTCGAGGAGCACCCGACGATCAAGATGCTGGCGCTCAGCTTCCTCCTCCTCATCGGCGTGACGCTGATCGCCGAGGGCTTCGACCGGCACATCCCGAAGGGGTACATCTACTTCGCGATGGCGTTCTCGCTGGGCGTGGAGATGCTGAACCTCAAGATGCGCAAGTCGCGCACGGAGCACGTGCACCTGCGCCACTCGTATTCCGAAACGCCCGCCGAGGCGGCGAAGGAGCCGTGACCGCGCCGGCGCTGGACGAGGACGGCTGCCCGGGCCGCGAGTCGGAAGGGCTCGACCGCGCCATCGGCGTGGGCGGACTCGCCGCCAACGCCGTGAACCTGACCGTCGGCGCGGGGATCTTCGCGCTGCCGGCCGTCGTCGCGGCTTTGCTTGGCCCCGCCGCCATCCTGGCCTACCTCGTCTGCGGCGCGGCAGTGCTGCTGGTCTTCCTCTGCTTTGCGGAGGCGGGAAGCCGGGTGTCCCGGTCGGGCGGCGCCTATGCGTACGTGGAGGCGGCCTTCGGGCCCTACGCCGGCTTCCTGGTGAACCTCCTGCTCTGGTTCGGGTTCGGCATCCTGGGGGACGCCGCGATCGCCAACGTGCTGGTGGACAGCGTGGCGGCGCTCGTGCCGGGAGCGGGCGCGCCATTGCCGCGCGCGGCGCTCATGCTCGCGCTCTTCGGCGGCGTGGCGCTGGTCAACATCCGCGGCGTGCGCCAGGGGACCCGGTTCGCCATGGGCATCACCGTCGTCAAGCTCCTGCCGCTCATCCTGCTGGTGGTGGCCGGCATGTTCGCGGTGCGCTGGGAGCGGCTCACCTGGACCGGCATGCCGGCCGCGGCCGAGCTGGGGGCCGCCTCGCTCATCCTCTTCTTCGCCTTCGGCGGCCCCGAGACGGCGCTTACGGCGTGCGGCGAGGTGAAGAACTGCGCCCGCACCGTGCCCCGCGCGATCGTGCTCGCCATCGGCGGGCTGCTGCTCCTCTACATCGGCCTCCAGGTGGTGGCGCAGGGCGTGCTCGGTGACGCGCTCGCCACCGAGCAGGGGGCGCCGCTCGCCGCGGCGGCGGGGCAGGTCTTCGGCCCGCCGGGCCGGCTCCTCCTCCTCGCCTGCGCCATGCTGGCGACGTTCGGCTCGATCGCCGGCGACCTGCTCGCCATGCCCCGGGCGCTCTTCGCGGCGGCCCGCGACGGCGTCCTCCCGTCGGCGCTGGCGCGGGTGCATCCGCGGTTCCGCACTCCCTACCTGGCCATCGCCGCCTACGCGGCTGTCGGTGCCCTGTTCGCGATCACCGGCGCGTTCCGCCAGCTCGCCGCCTTCGCCAGCGCGGTGATCCTCATCGTCTATCTCGCCGTCTGCCTCGCGACCATCGAGCTGCAGCGCCGCGACGTGCGCCTCGTGGGGGAGCCGTTCCGCCTTTGGGGCGGGCCGCTCATCCCGCTGGCCGGCGCGGGCGTGGTGATCTGGCTGCTCCTCCAGGCGACGGAGCGCGAAGTGATCGGCATCGGCGCGGGTCTCGCCCTCGCCACGCTGTTCTACCTGGTCCGGCGGCTGCGCCGGCCTGTCGCGCCCGCCGCCGGGCGGGCCGCCTGAGCCGGTGGACCTCCGCTCAGGCTGCCCGCTCTGGCCCATCCGGGACGGACTCCCCGCCGCCTATCCGGCCCTCGACGCCGACGCCGCGTGCGAGATCGCGGTCATCGGCGGCGGGATCACCGGGGCGCTCGCCGCCGACGCGCTCTCGGCCGCCGGCGTGGACACGCTGCTGCTCGACCGGCGCGACATCGGCTGGGGCAGCACCAGCGCCACCACGGCACTGGTCCAGTACGAGCTGGACACGCCGCTCTACCGGCTCGCGGCGAAGATGGGCGAGATGCGCGCGGTCGAGTGCTTCGCCGCCACGCGCGGGGCCCTCGATTCGCTCGACGCGCTGGCGCGGTCGCTCGGCGGCGGCTGCGGCTACGCCCGCCGCCCGAGTCTCTACCTGGCGAGCCGCGCCTCGCACGCGCGCGCCCTCGAGCGCGAGCACGAGGCCCGCAACCGCCACGGCTTTCCCGTCGAGCTGTGGGACCGCCGCCGCCTTGCGTCCCGCATGCCGTTCGAGCGGGCGGCCGCGCTGTTCACCGAGGATGCGGCCGAGCTCGATCCCTACCGCTTCACCCATGCGCTGATCGCCCGCACGGCCGCGCGGGGTGCCCGCATCCACGACCGCACGGAGGTGGTGCGCACCGAGCTGGAGGCGGGGGCGAGGCCCTCGCGCCGGGTGCGGCTGGTGACGGGCGCGGGGCACGCCGTGACGGCGCGCGGCGTGGTCTTCGCCACCGGCTACGAGACCCAGGCGCGGCTCCGCCAGCCCACCGTAAGCCTGCACAGCACCTACGCCCTCGCGAGCGAACCGGTCCCCGACCTCTCGGCCTGGCACCGGCGCTGCATCATCTGGGAGACGGCGCGGCCCTATCTCTATCTGCGCACCACGGACGACGACCGGGTCATCGTCGGCGGCGAGGACGACCCGTTCCGCGACCCGCGCCGGCGCGACGCAGCCCTCCCGCAGAAGGCGGCGCGGCTCGCCCGCCGCTTCGCCCGGCTCTTTCCCGGGATCGGCTTCGAGCCGGCGTTCTCCTGGGCGGGCACCTTCGCCGAGACGGCGGACCATCTTCCCTGGATCGGGCGGCACCCGGACTACCCGAATGCCTGGTTCGCAGCCGCGTACGGCGGGAACGGTGTATCGTTCGGGGTGCTCGCCGCCGAGATCATCCGGGACGCGGTGTGCGGGAAGCGGCACCCGGCCGAGGCGCTCTTCGGGTTCGACCGGCCGGAGCGGTGACGCGAGGTACCCCGGACTTACGGACTTCACGAGGCCAGCAATGCCCAAGACCCAATCCAGTGCGCTCATCGACGGACTGAACGAGGACCTGCGGGGCGAGTTCCAGGCCGTGATCATGTACCGGCTCTTCGCCAGCATGGTGCAGGGACCCTACCGGCAGGAGCTGCGCACCTTCTTCGCCAACGAAATCCCCGAGGAGCTGATGCACGCGCAGATCCTCGCCGACAAGATCTCCGCCATGGGCGGGACGCCTGCTGCGGAGGCGGCGAAGGTGAAGGTGGTGCACGAGGCGAAGGAGATGATCCAGGTGGCGCTCGACGCGGAGATCGAGACCATCGCCCGCTACGTGAAGCGGCGCAAGCAGGCCGAGGACGCCGGCGAGCACGGGCTCGCGGCGCAGTTCGACGACCTCATCATGGACGAGACCCATCACCGCGACGAGCTGAAGCAGATGCTGGCGCGCTGGCCCTACTAGGCACGCTCGCCCAAACAGGCGCGCGCTGGCCCTTCACGGCCGGCCGGGATACCGTTCCCGTGACCCCGACGCAGGACACGACCATGGGCGCCCACACCTTCCCGATCCTCACACTGCCCCGGCTCATCGCGGGCGGCCTCCTGCTGGCGCTCGGCGCCTGCGGCGCGCCCGACGCGACCCAGGGCGGCGAGGTTGCGCCCGGCAGCCCCGATGCGGCGGGCGGCGCGGCGACACCCGACATCCGCGAGCCGGTCGAGCTCGAGCCCGAGGCGCCGACCTGGGCGGTCACGCTGCACGGTGCCGGCCCCATCCGCTTCGGCATGACGGTGGCGCAGGCGTCCGGCGCGCTCGGCACCACCATCGGCGCCTCGCCGCAGGGCTGCGACTACGCCTCGATGCCCGGCGCGCCCGCGGGGATGCGGTTCATGGTGGTGGACGGCCGGATCGTGCGCGCCGACGTGGACTCCGCCGGCCTCCCCAGCGACCGCGGAGCGGCGGTCGGCATGACCGCGGCCGAGGTCCAGGGGCTCTACGGCGACAGCCTGGCCATCGTCCCGCACAAGTACGACACCGCGGGCCGCTACCTCGTCTTCGCGCCGCCTACCGGCGATACCGCGTACCGCGTGCTGTTCGAGACCTCGGGTGACCGGGTCGTCCGCTATCGCGCCGGTCGCGTGCCCGAGGTGGAGTGGGTCGAGGGCTGCGGCTGAGCAGGCACGGACTTCACCACGGAGGCGGCATGCAACTCGGTGGACGCCCGATGGAGGAATGGGTGGCTCGCTACGCCACGAGCCACCAGCACCCGGTCAACCGCTTCTGCCACACCCTCGGCATTCCCCTCATCGTCCTGTCGCTCGTGCTCTTCGCCGCCTCGGTCGTCGTCCAGGGGCTCTGGCCGTGGGCGCTCGGGCTCTTCCTCCTGGGCTGGGCGTTCCAGTTCATCGGGCATGCGGTCGAGGGGAAGCCGCCCGAGTTCCTGCACGACTGGCGCTTCCTGTTCGTCGGGCTGCGCTGGTGGGTGGCGAAGATCCGGGGGCGCGTCTAGCCCCGCAGTGTCCCGACGTCCGGCATCCCCGACCCGAAGAGGAGCCCGGCCATGCGATCACGGAAGCGCTACCAGCTGGCGAAGGTGACCGTCGAAGCGGAGGGCGAGCGGCCCGCGGCCTGGACCTTTGCCGGCACCGCGGTGCGCGGCACGGAGCACAGCTACGCCGTCGTGGACGGCAACTTCCCGGCGCGGAACCGCTGGGAGTTCATCGTGCGGGTGCCCAAGGAGCGGGGCGCGCGCGTCGAGGTGCGGCCCCGCACCACGCCCGCGGTCAAGGTGTGGGAGGAGCTGACCGACCGGTCGCTCACCTTCCTCCCGGCCACCCGCGGCCCCGCCCGCGGGAAATGGTACTGCCAGGTCGCGCTGGCGGACCCGCGCGGGGAGAAGTCGAAGAGCGTGGTGCGGGCCGACCAGCGCGGCGAGCTCCCCGCCTGGTTCACGCCGCTCCGCTCGCGGATGCGGAAGAAGGAAGTGGTCCGCACCACCCGGGGCACCGACGGCAACTCGCTGGTGATCCTCGTGCCCGACGACCACGCGTCGATGATCCGCCTCTTCTTCGCCACCAAGGTCTGGGTGCTGAAGGAGGGGTTCACCCTGGACGACTGACGGAGACCGACGATGCACGCGATCCGATGCGCCGGCGCGCTGCTGGCGGCCGCGGCCGGCCTCGCCCCGGCCCTCGCGGCACAGTCCGCCGCCGACAGCGCGGGCGTGCGGGCGGCCGTCCTCGACTACGTCGAGGGCTTCTACCAGGGCGACTCGGCCCGGCTGGTCCGGAGCATCCGGCCCGAAGTGGTGAAGTACGGCTTCTACATCCCCGCGAAGGACTCGGTGTACCGCGGTGAGCCGATGTCGTTCGCCGAGATGAACGGCTACGCCAACAACGTGAAGCGGAGCGGCAAGCCCGCCCCGGCCAGCGCGCCGAAGGAGATCGAGATCCTCGACGTCGCCGACCAGACCGCCGCCGCCAAGCTCACCGCCTGGTGGGGGATCGACTACCTGCAGCTCGCCAGGTACGACGGACGCTGGATGATCGTCCACGTGCTCTGGCAGTCGCCGCCGAGGTCGAAGAGCTGACCACGCCCGACAGGCCGGCGGCGCGGCCGCCGGCGGAACCCGGCGTGCGCCGCCGGCTCTTCTCCGCGATGAACTGGATGGGCGGCCTCTCGCTCCTCCTGTTCTGGCTGCCGGTGGTGGGCCCGCTCGTCGGCGGGCTGGTCGGCGGCCACAAGGCCGGGACCGTGCGGCACGCCGTCATCGCCGTCTTCCTCCCCGCGCTCCTGCTCGGGCTCATGGTCACGGCCGGAGTCGCCTACCTGACCGACCTGCTCGCCTGGGGCGTCCTCGCCGGGCTGGGCACCGCGGTGCTCCTGCTGCTCCAGGTGGGGCCGATGCTCGCCGGGGCGCTCACCGGCGGCCTCATCGCCGAGCTCCAGGCCCGCCGGCGCCAGGGCCCGGCGGTGCGACCCTGACCGGACGAGGCCCGATGCCGCGCCGACTGCCGCTCCTGCTGCTGCTTGCCCTCACGGCCACCGCCTGCGCCCGCACCACCTCGACCACGGTGGTGATGCTGGTCCGGCACGCCGAGAAGGCGAGCGAGACCGAGGCCGATCCGGCCCTCAGTGCCGTGGGGCAGGCCCGGGCCCGGGCGCTGGCCGAGGCCCTGGCCGACGCCGGCGTGTCCGCGGTGGTCGTGACCCAGCGGCGCCGCACCGGAGACACCGCAGCCCCGCTCACGGCGGCGCACGGCCTGGTGCCCGACACGGTCCCCATCGGCGGCCCCGTGGCCGGCCACGCGGCGGCGGTGGCGGAGCGGATCCGCGCGCGGCACCTGGGCCGGACCGTGCTCGTCGTCGGCCACAGCAATACCATCCCGCCGATCATGGCGGCGCTCGGTGCCCGGCCGATGCCGGACCTCTGCGACGGGACCTATGACCAGCTCTTCATCCTGGTGCTCCGGGACGGCGTCGCCGACGGCCTCACCCAGGCGCGCTTCGGGGCGGCGAGCCCGCCCGGCGGGGCCGACTGCACGGGGATGCAGGCCCGCTAGACAGGCCCCCAACTGGCAAAATGGGCCGGTACCGGCCACTCTTGTTCCTGCGGCGGCACGCCGCCGCCGCCGGAGCCAGGAGGGCACATGGCCAGATGCGAGGTCTGCGGGAACGACTATTATCTGTCCTTCGAGGTCGTGACCGCGGGAAAGACCCATACGTTCGACAGCTTCGAATGCGCGATCCACCAGCTCGCGCCGGTCTGCAATCACTGCGGCTGCCGGATCATCGGACATGGGGTGGAGGTCAAGGGCACGTTCTACTGCTGCGCGCACTGCGCGCACATGAAAGGCGCGACGGACATCGTCGACCACGCCTGACTCGCGTGTGGAGCTTCCGGCTCACACATCGTCAGTTCGTCCATCAGGGAGAGAGTTATGGCAACGAAGCTCGAGAAGGCGATCAAGCGGGAGCTCGAGATCGAAGGCAAGGTGTACACCGTCATCATGTCCCCCGAGGGCCTGAAGATCACGCCGAAGGGAGGCCGGAAGGGCATCGAGCACTCCTGGAGAATGCTGATGGCCGAAGGCAGCGGGGCGATGGGTGGCGGCTCGATGGGCGGCGGCTCGATGGGTGGGTCCATGGGCGGCAGCATGGGCATGGAGTGAGGCCCCGGCGGCCCGGCACGGCGCCGGGCCTCCCCCTCGCTCGATCACACGGAGGCAGGATGTCGAAGCGCGAAGACGAGCGGCTCGCCGCTCTGGCACGGAAGAACGCCGCCAAGGAGGCCAAGCCCAAGGCGGAAAAGGCGTTGAAGTACGACGACACGCTCCGGCGCAAGCCGCCCGAGGCGGAGGACGACAAGGAGCTGCGCGCCTTCTTCAACGACATGAAGAAGCGGGAATTCTAGGACCACGCCCCGGGCCGCATGGCGCGGGAGCCCGGGGCGGCCCACATTACCTCCGCAGGCACCCTTTCCCGGAGGTTGCTGTGGCACCCCTTCGCACTGCCCTCATCGCGGCCGGCTGTCTCGCCGCCGCGCCATCGCTCCATGCCCAGGCCGCAGGCTCCGCGGCGCTCGGCGGCCTCCGCGCCGTCACCGTCCTCGTCGAGCACACCTCGCCGGAAACCATCGCCGCCGGCGTGGACACCGCCGGCCTCCGCCTCCGCGCCGAGGCCGCCGTCAAGCGGCTCGGCATCCAGGTGGTGCCGGCGGGCGCCCGCGATTCCGCGGCGGGCGTGCTGTACGTGAACGCCTTTGCCGCGACCAACGACGCGCGCGACTGGTACGCCGCGCACGTCGAGGTGGAAGTGATGCAGCCGGTCACCATCGACCGTACCCCCGACACCCGGCTCTTCGCCACGACCTGGGACGCGCCGGTGCGGCTCCGGGTGGTGCGCGCCGCCGAAGTGGGTGGCGAGGTGGACCGCGTGGCCGACGCGATGCTCGACGAGCTCGCCCAGGCATGGAAGGCCGCCAACCCGGCGGCCGCCCGGTGAGTCCCGGGAAGCAGCTCCGCCGCTCCCGCGACGAGCGGATGATCGCCGGCGTCGTCGGCGGCCTCGCGGAGTACTTCGGCCAGGACCCGGCGCTGTTCCGGGTCCTCTACGTCGTGCTCTCGATCGTCTCGGCCGCCTTCCCCGGCATTCTCGTCTATGCGATCCTCTGGCTGGTGGTGCCCGAGGAGGGTCGAGGCGCCGACACATGACCGACACGACTGCGTTTCTCGGGCTCCGTACCGCCAAGTACTCCGCCGCCGACCTCACCGCCGCGAAGGAGTGGTACGGGCGCGTCCTCGGCTTCGGCCCCTACTTCGACGAGCCGTTCTACGTCGGGTTCAACGTCGGCGGCTACGAGCTGGGCATCGTCCCCGAGGAGGGAGCGGCCTCCGACCGCCCGGAGTCGGGCGGGCTCGCGTACTGGGGCGTGGCGGACGCGGACGCCGCGTACGAGCGCCTGCTCGGCCTCGGAGCCAGCGGCCATGAAGCGATCGCCGACGTCGGCGGCGGCATCCGGATCGGCGCCGTGCGCGACCCCTTCGGGAACATTCTCGGCATCATCGAGAACCCGGCGTTCCGCCTGCCCGGGCAGGAATGAGGGAGCGCGAATTCACCGACGCGAACGGCGTCAGCTGGACCTTCACCCAGCGTGCCCACGTGCGCGGGAGCGAGGAGCTGACCCACGTGGCCCTGCTGGTCGCCTCCGCCTGGGAAACCCGCGTCGTCTCCTGTCCCCGGACCGAGTGGGAGTCGGAGTCTCCGGATTATGCCCGCCTGCTCGAGCAGTCGCTCCCGGCGGGCGGCTCGCGGGGAGTCGATCGCCCCGGGTCCGGCACCGAGGGGCCGGAATTCTGAGACCGTGAGGCGGCGGGCCGTGGCGGGGGCAGGGTGGGCGGTGCTGATGGCCGCGGTCTCGCTGGGCGGACCGCTCGCGGCACAGGGCCCGCCGGCCGCGGCGGGAGACTCGGCCATCGCGGCGGCCCGCGCGCGGATCGTGGACTCGATGGCGAAGGCGGGCGTGCCCGGCGTCTCCATCACGGTGCTCCGCGCTGGCCGGCGGATCTGGAGCGAGGGACTCGGCTTCGCCGACCTGGAGCAGCGGGTGCGGGTCACCCCGCTCACCCGCTTCCGCATCGGGAGCGTGTCCAAGTCGCTCACCGCCGCCGGGCTCGGGCTGCTGATCGAGGCAGGGCGGCTCGACCTCGACGCCCCGGTGCAGCACTACGTGCCGGGCTTCCCGGCGAAGCGCTGGCCCATCACCGCACGCCAGCTCGGCGGCCACACCGCCGGGGTCCGCCACTACCGCGGCGACGAGTTCCTCAGCATGCGCCGCTACGCCACCGTGACGGACGGCCTCGCCATCTTCGAGGACGACTCGCTCGAGTTCGAGCCCGGCACCCGGTACCTGTACTCCTCCTACGGCTGGAACCTGCTGAGCGCGGTGATCGAGGGCGCCTCGGGCGAGAGGTACCTCGACTTCATGCGCGCGAGGGTGTTCCTCCCCCTCGGGCTCCGGCAGATCGTTCCCGACCATCCCGACAGCATCATCGCCTTCCGCGCCCGCTGGTACACCGGCGCGCGTGACTCGCTCGTCAACGCGCCTTACGTGGACCAGAGCTACAAGTGGGCGGGCGGCGGGTTCCTCTCCACCACCGAGGACCTCGCGGCCTTCGGCCAGGCGATGCTCGCGGGCTCGCTGCTCGAGCCCGCGACCTTCGCGCTCCTCACCACCTCGCAGCGCACGCGTGACGGAAAGGAAACCGGCTACGGCATCGGCTGGGCCGTGAGCCGCGATTCGGCCGGCCGGCGGCGGATCTCGCACAGCGGCGGCTCCACCGGCGGCACCGCCTACCTGATCCTGTATCCCGACGAGCAACTGGTGTTGGCGATGCTCGCCAACAGCGACCAGCCGTTCATCGGCATCGCGCGGTCCATCGCCGCGGCGTTCGCAGCGGCACCGGTGCCGGCCGCCGCGCGCTGACCCTCCGCGCCATTCCGGCGCTCTGGCCCGACCCATGCCATCCGAAGCGTGACCGCTCCAGTCCGGCCCGGCGAAGCCGCACGAGGCTGCATCGCCGCCGGCCCGGGGACTCGCGCCGGGAGGCATCGCATGTGGTTCCGCAGCAAGTCGTTCATCCTGGGCTCTGCCATTCTTTGCAGTGCATGTGCCGGCACGCCGGCCGCGGCGCCGCCGGCACCACGGTCCGCTCAGGGCACGCCGGCTGCCGCAGAACGCGAGAGCCCGGAGTCCGCGCCGGTCCGGCGCGGTCCCGCGCCGACCCCGGCATCGCCCGTCGCGGCAGCTCCGGCGACGCCGGCGGCAACCCGTGCGAACGTGCACGGCGGCACGCTGGCCGAGGCGATGGACCGCTTCCTCGCGCTGGAGCACGCGCGCGGCGCGAGTGCGGAGCACGTCACCGAGCTCATCGACCTGAACGGCGACCGGCACCAGGACGCGCTGGTGCTGATGCGGAGCCGCCGCTACTGCGGCAGCCGCGGCTGCCTGCTGCTGGTCTTCGAAGGGACGGGGAAGGGATACCGGCTCAACTCGCGGCTGCTGCTCGGGCGGACGCCGATGATCGCCACCGACGCGCGCACGGAAGGGTGGCGCGACCTGGTGGCCCCGATGACGACGGCGCGGGCGGGCATGCGGCTGGTGGTGCTCAAGCACGGTGCGGCCGGGTATCCCGCCGATGCGGAGCAGCTCGCCGTGGTCCCGCCCACGCGGAGCGTGCAGGGCCGGGTGCTCTTCTCCGACGACTGACCCCGCCGGGTCCACGAGGCACACGACAAAGGCGCCGCGCTTCCGCGCGGCGCCTTTGTGCTGCATTGTTAGTCGGGAGGGCTCAGGGGCCCCGGGGTCGCCGGATGGCTCGGAGGATCAGGAGCAGGACCAGCGCTCCGATGAACGCCACGAAGATCGTCCCCGCCAGGCCCCGGAACGGCGCCGCCACGTCCAGCGCGCGGAAGAGGTAGCCGCCGAGCACCGCGCCGACGATGCCCACGATGATGTCACCCACGATCCCGTAGCCGACGCCGCCCATCACGAAGCTCGCGAGCACGCCGGCAATCAGCCCGACAATCAGCCAGGTCAGCAGATCCACAGGACGCTCCGGATTCAGGACCCGCGAACCTTATCGCCGCGGCGACCGCGCCGTAAGGGGAAGGCAATGGCCGACTTCAGGAAGACAGTGACCGCGGAGGACGGACAGCGTCGCGCCGTCATCCTCCGGCACCCCGACGGCCGGTTCCAAGTGGACTTCGAGCGGTGGGATGATACGCAGGTCACCGGCATCGGCGGCCTCTCCGACCCGTTCTGGCGCTTCGAGGGCGAGGAGGCGTACGCCGAATCGCTCGAGGCCGCCGAATCGATGGCTGCCGAGCGGCTGGGCCTCCCGGCGTGAACGGGCCGTTCGACCCGCCGGGGGCGATGGGATGGTTCCACCTCGCCTTCTTCTGCCTGGTCATCCCGTGGGCGGTCTGGCGCTCGCGGAAGCAGCTGCAGGATGGGCCCAGCCCGGCGCGCCGCCGGCATTTCATCGCCGTGCAGGTGCAGCTGCTCCTCTTCCTCGGCCTGTCGCTCCTGGTGGCCTGGCTCGAGGAGCTGCCGGTGCTGGCGCCGGCGCCGATCGCGTGGCCGGCCGCCGCCGGAGCGGCGCTCCTGCTCGCCGCCGGGCTCTGGCTCATGGCGCCGCACTGGCGCCGCTCGGTCGAGCAGCGGGAGCGGAACGTGCACCTCTTCATGCCGAGGGACGGCACCGAGCGCGCGCTCTGGACCGGCGTGTCGCTGGCCGCGGCGGTGAGCGAGGAGGTGACCTACCGCGGCGTGATGTTCATGCTCCTCGCCGGCCTCACGGGGAGCGTGTGGGCGGGCGCGCTGATCGCGGCCGCCGTCTTCGGGTTCAGCCACCTGGTGCAGGGGTGGAAGAGCGCCGGCATCGTGACCGGCGTCGCACTGCTGCTGCACGGGCTGGTGGCGGTGAGCGGCTCGCTGCTGCTCCCCGTCGCCGTCCATTTCCTGTATGACCTCATCGCCGGGCTCGCCTACGGGCGGCTCGGCCACCAACTCGGCTATCCGATCGAGGGCGTGACATGATCGATTACCTCGAGAAGCTCTTCGCCCACCTCGCCTGGGCGGACGAGCACGTACTGCAGAGCCTGCGCGAGGGCGGGGACGACGTGCTGCAGGCCCACGAGCTCCTGGCGCACATCCTGGGCTCCGAGCTGGTCTGGCTCTCGCGCATCGAGGGCCGCCGCCCGGAGATCGCCGTCTGGCCCGAGCTCACGCTCGACGAATGCGCCGCGCTGGCGCGGCGGGTCTGCGCCAGCTACGAGCGGCTCCTCGACGGGCTCGACGACGCCGCGCTGGCCCGGAGCGTCCACTACACCAACAGCGCCGGGTTCGAGTTCGACTCGACGGTGGGCGACATGCTCCTCCACGTGGCACTCCACGGCTCGTACCATCGGGGCCAGATCGCGCTGCTGGTGCGCGCCGGCGGCTCGACGCCGGCCCCGACCGATTACATCGCCTTCATCCGCGGCGCGCCCGCCGCGACGCGCACGCCGGTCGGCGACGCGCCCCGCATCCCCGTGCCCTGACCGGCCGATCCCTGGAGGCATCCGATGTCGCGTGTCGTGCATTTCGAGATTCACGCCGAGGACCCCGAGCGCGCCATCGCGTTCTATCGCGAGCTGTTCGGCTGGCAGTTCACGAAATGGGAGGGGCCGTGGCCCTACTGGCTGATCCAGACCGGCCCCGCCGGCGAGCCGGGCATCGACGGCGGGCTCATGGGCCGGCGCGGCGGCGGCCCGCTCGAGGGCGCCGCGGTGAACGCCTTCGTCTGCACGGTGGACGTCCGCTCGGTGGACGACACGATGCAGGCCCTGGAGAAGCTCAACGGCACGGTGGCGCTGCCCAAGATGGCGGTGGCCGGCGTGGGCTGGCTGGGGTACGGGAAGGACACGGAAGGCAACATCTTCGGCGTGATGCAGGCCGACCCGACGGCGGCATGACGGACCGGAGGACGCGGTGCAGGAGCTGAACATCCCCCGCGAGCCGGCGCGGCGCCACATCGTGCTGCTCGCGGTGAGCTGCATCGCCACCCTCTTCGGATGGCGCTGGGCCGACCAGGTGGCGCTCACGGCGCCCCGCACCGGCTACTGGCTCAGCGTGGCCGCGAGCGCGCTGCCGGCGCTCGCGGCGTGGTGGAGCTCGCTGCAGCTCCGGAAGCTGCGCAGCAACGGCCACGCGGGGCGGATGGAGCAGGTCTACGACGTGCTGCGTTGGGCCGCCCTGCTGTTCCTCATCGTGATGGCAGTGCTGCCGCTGCTCTGATCGCGGTCAGCGCTTCACGGCCAGCACGGCGGACTGGGCGTCGAGCGCCTCGAGCGCCCGCTGGCTCATCACCCGCTCCCGCTCGGCCAGGTCGCGCCGGTCGCCCAGGGCGTCCCGCCGGAGCTCGAGCAGCCGCCGCGCGGAGCGGCGCACCTCGGGGTCATCGGCCAGGCTGAGCGAGTCGGTGCCGGCGCGGCCGGCGGCGCGGGTGGCACTGCGGGCCTCGAGCGTCTGCTCCGCCTCCACGGCGCGACGCCATGACCGCGCGGCGTCCCGGCGCTGCTCGGCGACCCGGAACTGCGCCTCGCGGAGCAGGTGGATCCGGTCGAGCATCCGGATCTCCGCCTCCTTCTGCCGCCGGGCGCCGTCCAGCTCCGCCCGGTCGGTCTCCCGCTTCTCCCGCTTCGCCAGCTCCAGCCGCCGCTTGAGGGTCTCCAGCTCGGAGCGGTGGATCTGGATCCGGGCCCTGGCCCGGCTCACTTCGCCGCGAAGCTGGGAGGCGGAGTCGGCGGCGACCTGCTCGGTGACGGCGGCTTCCTCCCGCTCACGCCGGAGGACGTCCTGGCTCCGAGCCTCGACGGTGGCGGCCGTGGTCTCCGGGAGCGGGGGCCAGGTGGCCTGCGCCGCGACGGGCGCGGCGGCGGAAACCAGCAGGGCGAGCAGCAGCGGGACCTGACGGATGCGGGGCGACATGGCCGGAAGACTCCTCGTGAGGCCCGGCGCGCGGGCCGTGGGCTGGGCTGGGGTTGCGTCCGCATAATATCGCCGGGGAACGCGGTTCCGGCAGGCCGCCTATTGCGCACCCGGGGGATGGGCTGCATCGTCAAGGAGGGTGGCCGCCGGCCGCCGGCGCGGCCCGCCACGCCGGGTGATCCCGGTCACTCCTCCGACTGGGGCGTCAGGGGTTTACGAACCCGCGGCGGCGCCCCATAGTGGTGAAGACGGCGCGGCCACTGTGCCGCCCGGGTTGTGCAGTACGTTCCTCATTCCACCCTTGGGGAGGGCGATATGGGTCTGCTTTACACGCTGCTCATCGGTCTGATCGTCGGTGCGCTGGCGAAGTTCATCATGCCGGGCAAGGATCCAGGTGGCATCATCGTCACCATCCTCCTCGGCATCGCGGGCGCGTTCATCGCCCGGTTCCTCGGGAGCATGCTCGGCCTGTACGCCGAAGGCGAGCCGGCAGGCTTCATCGCCTCACTCCTCGGCGCGATCCTGCTGCTCTTCCTCTACAGGATGTTCACCAAGCGGACACCAGCCTGACCTGGCGAGGTGGCACGAGGCGGGCGGTGGGAAACCACCGCCCGCCTCTTGCATGCCGGTCAGTCGTGCAGCACGAACGTCACCTTCAGGACCACCCGATAGCCGGTGATGCGCCCATCGGCGACGTCCACCTTCATCGACTTGACCCACGCACCACGAACGTCCTGCACCGTCTTCCCGGCTCGCTGGATGCCGCTGCTGATGGCATCCTCGAAGCTGCGGGCCGACGTCGAGGTAATTTCAATGACCTTGGCGACGGACATGGAGACCTCCTCAGGTTGCAGTGCGGACTAGCGGACCTCGAACTCCCTGGTGCCGGCCAGGCGCTCCCCGGCGAAGATCTCCACCCGGTATGCGCCGGCGGGCCATCCCTCGCTCCGGGACACGTGGAACTCGGTGACGGCGGGGCCCGCCGGCGCGAACGTCTGCGCGGTCGAGTCCAGGAGCGAGGGCTGGTCGCCGCCCAGGAAGGTCCAGCGTGCGGCGAGCGTGGCGGTCGGCGGGGCGCCGTCGGTGGCCACGGCGGCGTAGATCGTGTCCCGCGGGCCGAATGCCGTCATCGGCATGGCCACGCGCTTGTCGGCCCCGATGGCATTGCCGAGGGTGATCTCCCGGACCTGGAGCGCGGCTGCGGCAGGGGCCGGCGAATCGGGCGACGCTGCGGTGGGCGGCGCGCCGGTGGGAGGCGCCTCGGCGGAAGGAGCCGGCGCGCGCCGGCCGCACGCGGCGCCGGACAGCGCCACAACCACCACCAGCGAAACCAGTCCGGACGCGCCGCACCTCATCGTGGCATGTTACGGGCCCCACTCCGAGGCGTCAATGCGAAAACCGGAGACCCGACCGCTGCCCTGGCTCGCCAGCGCCATCGCCGCCGGCGCGGTCGCGGCGCTGGGGGCGCGGGCGGGCCCGTGGCACGACGGGCTGGTCCTTCCGGCATGGACGCCGCCCACCTGGATCGCCGTGCCGCTCTCGGCCGCGATGTACGTCCTCATGGGCATCGCGGCGTGGCTGGTCTGGCGGGAGAGCGCGCGCGCCGGCGTCACGGCCGCCCTGGCGCTGTACGCGGCCCAGCTCGCGTGCAATGTGCTCTGGTCGTTCCTATTCTTCGGCATGCGCGCACTCGACCTCGCGATGCTCGACCTGTCGGTGCTCTGGGCGCTCGTGATCCTCACGGCGCGCGCGTTCCACGCTGTGCGTCCGCTCGCCGGCTGGCTCCTGGCACCGTACCTCGCGTGGGTGACCTTCGCCGCGGGCCTCAACCTCTCGATCTGGCTGCTCAATCCATGAGCGGCTACGACGCGATCTATGCGGTGGTGCGGAGGATCCCCCGGGGGCGGGTCGCCACCTACGGCCAGGTGGCCGAGCTGGCAGGGCTGCCCGGTCATGCGCGGCAGGCGGGCTATGCGCTGCACGCCCTCCCGCCCGCCACGGCGGTTCCCTGGCACCGGGTGGTGAACGCGCAGGGCGCGGTCAGCGCGCGGTCGGAGGCCGGCGACGCGCTCCGCCAGCGCCTCCTGCTCGAGCAGGAGGGCGTGCGCTTCGACGCCCGGGGCCGCATCCCGCTTTCCCGGCATCGCTGGGTACCGCGCCGCCGGGCGGGGGCAGGCAGGTGAGCGCGCCCGAGGTCTGGCTCCGCGGCCCGGTCGCAGGGGTGCCGGCCATGCTCCAGCCCGTGGCCCACGCGCTGCTGCAGGCAGTGGAGGACATGGAGCGGGTGGTGGCGTCGCTCGATGAGGAGCGGCTCCGGCGCCGGCCCGGCGGCATCGCCTCGGTGGCGTTCCATCTCAGGCACGCCACCGGCTCGCTCGACCGGCTCTGCACCTACGCGCTGGGCCGGCCGCTCGACGACGCGCAGCGGCGGGCACTGGCGGGGGAGTCGAGCGCGAGCGAGCCGGGGGCCGAGCTGCTCGCCGGGTTCCGCGCCGGCGTGGAGCGCGCGGTGGCACAGCTCCGCGCCACCGACCCCGCCGACCTGGCGCTCCCACGCACCATCGGCCGTGCCGCGCTCCCGACCACCGTGATCGGGCTCCTGTATCACGCCGGCGAGCACACCGCCCGGCACACCGGCCAGGCGATCACCACGGCCAAGGCCATCAACGGCATGCTGGAGAACCCATGACCCAGTTGTCCCGACCTGCCGCGGGCGAGTACGCGCCCTTCTACGCCGGCTACATCGCCGAGATGCCCGATGGCGACCTGCTCGCGGCCCTCGAGCGGCAGGGGGAGGAAACCTTTTCGCTCCTTTCGGCGTTGCCTGAGGAGCGCGGGGACCACCGGTACGCGCCGGGCAAGTGGACCGTCAAGGACATCGCCGCCCACCTGGCCGACGCGGAGCGGATCTTCGCCTATCGCGCGCTGCGGTTCGCCCGCGGCGACACAGCCCCGCTCGCGGGGTTCGACGAGAACGAGTACGCGCGCACGGCGGGCGCCGGCCAGCGCCGCCTGGTCGAGCTGGCCGGCGAGCTGCACGACGTGCGCCGCGCGACGCTCTCGATGTTCCGCGGCCTGCCGCCCGGCACGGGCGAGCGCCGCGGGAGCGCCAACGGCGTGGAGATCTCGGTGCGCGCGCTCGCCTGGGTCATCGCCGGGCACGAGCGGCACCATATCCGGGTGCTGCACGAGCGCTACCTGACCGGATGAGGAGTGAGGGACCAATGAGGACGGAACTTGCGACGTTCGGCGCCGGCTGCTTCTGGGGCGTGGAGGCCACCTTCCGCGCCACCGAGGGCGTGGTCGATACCGCCGTCGGCTATGCCGGCGGCCACACCGAGCACCCCACCTACGAGGAGGTCTGCAGCGACGCGTCCGGCCACGCCGAGGTCGTGCAGGTCACCTTCGATCCGGAGCGGGTCGGCTATGAGCGCCTGCTCGACATCTTCTTCACCAGCCACAACCCGACCACGCTCAACCGGCAGGGGCCCGACGTGGGCACCCAGTATCGCTCGGCCGTGTTCGTGCACGATGAGGCCCAGCGCACGGCTGCCGAAGCGGCGAAGGCGCGCTGGGACGCCAGCGGGCGCTGGCCCCGGCCCGTCGTCACCGAGATCGTGCCGGCGCCGCGCTTCTGGCGCGCCGAGGAATACCACCAGCGCTATCTCGAGAAGCGGGGTCTCGCCAGCTGCCACATCTGACGCCCGCGGGGCGTGCGCTTGCCCGGCCCGCCGCCGGGGGCGTACGTTCCACGCGTCTCCCCTGATTCCATCATTCCCGTGAGCCTGCACATGTCCGGCACTACCGCCTCGATCCTCGCCGCCGGCCTCGTGCTGGCCGCCGCCTGCTCGTCGCCTCGCGCCGGGGACGGCGCGCAGGAACCGGCCCAGGTCGCCTCGACGGCCGAAACCTCGATGGCGGCAGCGCCCGCGGCCGCCGGGCCCGAGGCCGCGGCCCTCCCGACCATGACCGTCTACAAGAGCCCCACCTGCGGCTGCTGCAAGAACTGGATCGACCACGTGCAGTCGGCCGGCTTCGCGGTCGAGGTGCACGACCTCGACGACCTGAGTGAGATCAAGGGCGAGGCGGGCGTGCCGGACCGGGCGCGCTCCTGCCACACCGCCATCGTGGACGGCTACGCCATCGAGGGGCACGTGCCGGCCGAAACGATCAAGCGGCTGATCAAGGAGCGGCCGAAGGTCGCGGGGCTCGCGGTGCCGGGCATGCCGGTCGGATCGCCGGGCATGGAAGTGCCCGGCCAGGCCGCCGACAAGTACGACATCGTGGCCTTCGACCGGACGGGCGCCCTCACGGTGTACGAGAGCCGCTGATGGCGGGCATCCCCGGCCGCGGCGCGCTCGCGCTCGCGGGGGCCGTCGCCGCCTGCTCTCCAGCGGCGCAGGGAGCTCCTGTCGCCGGCACGGCGCCGGCCGCGCGTCCCGCGCTCGAGGCTCAGTCGAGCGGCACCACCGCGCTGTTGCAGGCGGTGAGCGCGGTCAGCGACTCGGTCGTCTGGGTGAGCGGCCACCGCGGCACCTGGGCGCGCACCACCGACGGCGGCCGCACCTGGCGCGCAGCACAGGTCCCGGGCGCCGACACGCTGCAGTTCCGCGACGTCTTCGCGCTCGACGCCGAGCGTGCCTGGCTGATGAGCGCCGGCCCCGGCGCGCTCTCGCGCATCTACCGCACCGGTGACGGCGGGGCGACGTGGGAGCTCCAGTTCACCAACCCGGAACCGACCGGCTTCTACGACTGCCTCGACTTCTGGGACGCGCGGCGCGGCCTCGCCTTCAGCGACCAGGTGAACGGCAAGGTGATGGTCCTCGCCACCTCGGACGGCGGGGCGCGCTGGGCGCTGGTCCCCGAGTCGGCGCTCCCGGCGGCGCTGCCCGATGAGGGCGGCTTCGCCGCGAGCGGCACCTGCCTGGTGACCCGCCCCGGCGGGCACGCCTGGATCGCCACCGGGAACGCGCCGCGCTCCCGCGTGCTCCACACCGCCGACTACGGCCGCACCTGGTCGGTGTCCGACGTGCCGATCGCCGCGGGCAGCGCGGCCGGCCTCACCACGATCAGCTTCCGCGACGACCGGAACGGCGCGGGCCTCGGCGGGCCACTGGGCAGCGCGGACAGCGTCACCGACAACGTGGTGATCACCGCCGACGGCGGGCGCACCTGGCGCGCCGGCGGCCGCCCGACCTTCACCGGCGCGGTCTTCGGCGCCGCGTTCGTCCCCGGCGCCGGGGCCACGCTCGTCGCGGTCGGCCCGAAGGGCTCCAGCATCTCGCGCGACGGGGGCGAGAGCTGGGCCGCGCTCGATTCGCTCGCGTACTGGGGCATCGGCTTTTCGCCCGCCGGGACCGGATGGATCACCGGGCCGGGCGGGCGCATCACCCGGATCTCCATCCGGTAGCGACGCCGACAAACGAGCGAGCCCCGGAATCGCTTCCGGGGCTCGCCATGGTCCGTGGACGCTGCCGTGTTCAGCGGTGGTCCACGTCCACCGTGCTGCCGACGATGGCGCCGAGGACACCGCCCGCGGCAGCACCGATCACCGCACCCTTCACGTTCCGACCGATCACCGCGCCGGTGACCGCACCGGCCGCCGCGCCGATCACGGCGTCACGCTTGGTGTGGGTGACCCGCTGGGTCGCTCGCGCCGGAGCCGGCGCCGAAGCCTGGCCCACCGATGCGGTCCGATAGACGACCCGTGGCGCCGGGGCCGGCGCTGCCTGTACCGGGGCCGGCTGGACATAGCTCCCCGGAGGGGGCGCGTACCCGGGCGGCACGTACACCCACTGACCCTGCTGCGGAACGCCCTGCTGCTGCGGCAGCCCCAGCTCCGCCGGCGAGGCGAACTGGCCGTTGCGCAGCTGGTGCTCCTGCAGGGCGAGCTGGAGGTCGCGCGCCCGCTCGGCCTGCGCGCTCTCGGCGCTCTGGCAGGCGGACAGCGTCACGGCGGCAAGTCCGGCCAGAATGATCGTGCGCTTCATCTATGCCTCCTCGGCCGTTCCCCGGCCTGGTCGAGTCCGGCGCCGGGATGGCGCGGGACGACCAGGGAAAGGCAAGCACGGTGCCACGATCCCGGCCTCGTAACTCCCGCAACGGCAACAACCTGGCGCTGGCGGCCGGGCCGGCTGTCCCGAACCCGAGACGCCGGGGCCCCTCCGCTGGACGAACACCCGAACCCCGGAGCGCCCCATGAACGAGACATACCGGATCGACATCGAGGCGCCCATCGAGCGGGTCTGGCCCCTCGTGGCCGACGACCAGAACCTCGTGAAGTGGATGGACGGGCTGAAGGAAACGAGCTACCCCGACGGACTCGACAAGGCGCGGGCGGTGGGCACGCGATTCGTGCAGAAGATCCAGGAAGGGGGGCGGGTGCAGACCTACGAGGGCCGGGTCACGGCCCACGATCCGCCCAGCCACCTGGGCATCGCCATCGGCAACCGCGCGTTCGAGATGCAGGTGGACTACCGGTTCACCGACCTGGGCGGGCGCACCCGGCTCGATTATTCGGCGCAGATGGTGCGGGCCGGCTTCTTCGTCCGCATGATGAGCACCCTCTTCGGCGCGGTGACGCGCCGGATCCTCGGGCGCCAGATGGCAAAGCTCAAGGCGCTGGCGGAAGCCGGCGCCTAGGCGATCCCCCGCTCGAGCGCTTCGAGCATCCGCTCGGCGAAGAGGTCGATCTCGTCGATCGTGGTGTACACGTTCGGCGTGACCCGGAGGCCCGAGAACTCGGCGTGCTTGATGGGCGTCGTGATGATCCGGTGCTTCGCGTGCAGCCATCCGCCCAGCGCCTCGCAATCGATCCCCTCCACGGATACCAGGCAGATCCCCGCGCCGTCGGGCGAGTCGAGCGGTGTCAGCACCTTCACTCGCCCCTTTCCCTCCGCGATCAGCCGCCTGGCCCAGCGGTCGCGCAGGTAGCGCAGGCGCGCCACCTTCCGCTCGGCGCCGATGGCGCGGTGGAAGGCGACCGCCGCCGAGATGGCGTTGTGGTTGGCGGCCGGATGGGTGCCGATCTCCTCGTACTTGCGGATGTTCTCGTCCATCGACGCGGGCGCCGCCATCAACGGCCAGAGGGCGCGCTGCTTCTCCTTCCGCACGTAGAGGAATCCCGTCCCGATCGGCGCCAGCAGCCACTTGTGGAGGCTGGTGCCGTAGTAGTCGCACTCCAGCTCGTCGCGGGTGAAGGGGAAGTGCGCGAAGGCGTGCGCGCCGTCCACGAACACCTGGATCCCCTT
>CAMLLJ010000014.1 GCA_946480845.1 uncultured Gemmatimonadota bacterium | reverse complement strand
GACGTAGTAGGAGCCGCCGAGCGGGTCGGCCACGTTGGGCACGCCGGTCTCGTAGGCGAGGATCTGCTGGGTGCGGAGCGCGATGCGCACCGATTCCTCGGTGGGGAGGGCCAGCGTCTCGTCGTAGGCGTTGGTGTGCAGGGACTGGGTCCCGCCGAGGGCGGCGGCCATCGCCTGGTAGGCGACGCGCACCGTGTTGTTGAGCGGCTGCTGTGCCGTCAGCGACACGCCCGCCGTCTGGCAGTGGAACCGCATCTTCCAGCTGCGCGCGTCCTTCGCGCCGTAGCGCTCGCGCAGGTGGCGGGCCCAGATGCGGCGGGCCGCCCGCATCTTGGCGATCTCCTCGAAGAAATCGTTGTGCACGTCCCAGAAGAACGACAGCCGCGGGGCGAAGGCGTCCACGTCGAGCCCGCGGGCGACCCCGTGCTCGACGTAGCAGAACCCGTTGGCCAGCGTGAAGGCGAGCTCCTGCGCCGCGGTGGAGCCCGCCTCACGGATGTGGTAGCCGGAGATCGAGATGGTGTTCCACTGCGGGGTGTGCTCCGCGGCCCACTCGAACATGTCCACGATGATCTTGAGCGCGGGCTCCGCCGGATAGATCCAGGCGTGCTGCGCCATGTATTCCTTGAGGATGTCGTTCTGGATGGTGCCGCGGAGCTGGGCGAGCGGCACGCCCTGCCGCTCCGCCGCGGCGACGTAGAAGCAGAACAGCATGGCCGCGGGGCCGTTGATGGTCATCGAGGTGGAGACCTCGCCCATCGGGATGCCGTCGAAGAGCGTCTCCATGTCGGCGAGGCTCGAGATCGCGACACCGCACTTCCCGACCTCGCCCTCCGAGCGCGGATGGTCGGAGTCGTAGCCCATCAGCGTGGGAAAGTCGAAGGCGACCGACAGCCCCGTCTGCCCGCGCGACAGCAGGAACTTGTAGCGGGCGTTGGTGTCCTCCGCCGTGCCGAAGCCGGCGAACTGCCGCATGGTCCAGAGCTTCCCGCGGTACATCGTGGGATGCACGCCGCGGGTGTACGGGTACTCGCCCGGCAGCTCGGCGGCGAGCTGCGGATCGGCCGGCAGGTCGAGTGCGGTGTACACCGGCTCGACGCGCATGCCGGAGACGGTGGAGAAGTCGGTGTCGTCGCGCACCGGGAGACGGGCGACCTTGTCGCGCCATGCCTGCAGCTCGGCGCGCAGCCCGGCGAGCTCCCGCTCCCGCTCGGCCAGCCGCTCCGCCAGCTCCTGCTGTGATGCAGTCATACGCGCTCGCCCTGTTTGAGTCCGTCCACCAGCTGGGCCGCCACGTCGTAGGGGCTCACCCGCCCCGCCACGACGTCGTCCATCCGCTCGAGGATGTACCGCTCGGCGCCCGTCTCCTCCCACACCCACCGCCGGGTCGC
This sequence comes from uncultured Gemmatimonadota bacterium, assembly GCA_946480845.1. Next base: position 23,551 of record CAMLLJ010000014.1, on the reverse strand, counting down.
CCGCTCGACGACCTCGCGCGTCCGCTGCAGCAGCCGCGTCCGCCGCCGCTCCGCCAGCGTCCCTGACGCCTCGAGCCACGCATGCTGCGCCTCCAGCGCCGCGACCAGCTCGTCGATCCCGTCCCCCTTCGCCGCGACGGTCAGGATGACGGGCACCTCCCGCGCCTCCGCCCCCGTCCCGACCGTCCCGCCCGTCCCGACCGTCTTGACCGTCCCGACCGTCTTGACCGTCCCGACCGTCCCGACCGTCCCGACCGTCCCGACCGTCCTGCCGTGATGTGCCCGAACGTGCCGAAACGCATTCCCCTGCCGTATCCCCAGCGTCACCTCGATCTCCTGCCGCAGCTTCTCCGCCCCCGGCCGGTCGGCCTTGTTCACCACGAAGACGTCGGCCACTTCCATAACGCCCGACTTGAGCGTCTGGATGCCGTCACCGGATTCGGGCACCAGCACGAGCACGGTCGTATCGGCGGTCCGCGCGACGTCGAGCTCGGACTGGCCGACGCCGACCGTCTCGATCACGATGCGGTCGAAGCCGGCGGCATCGAGCACGTCGCAGACCTCGCGCGTGGTGGTGGCGACGCCGCCGAGCGACCCGCGGGTGGCCATCGAGCGGATGTAGACGTTCTCGTCGAGTGCCACCGACTCCATGCGGATCCGGTCGCCCAGCAGCGCGCCGCCGGTGAACGGGCTGGTCGGGTCCACCGCCACGACCGCGACTCGCAGTCCCTGGGCCCGCCAGGCACCGACCAGCCGCTCCACCAGGGTGGACTTCCCCGCACCCGGCGGCCCGGTCAGCCCGATGCGCCGGGCCCGTCCGAGGCGGGGGTGGACGCCCGCCAGCAGCTCTTCGAAGCCGGGGCGGCCGTTCTCGACGACGGAAATGGCGCGGGCGAGGGCCGCGATGCGCCCGGCGGCGAGATCGGCGAGGAGCTGGGCGACGTTCATTGCCTGAAAGGTGCCCGCACCGCGAGCCCCGGGCAAGCGCACGCGAGCGCGGTCAGGCGGCCTCGTCGCGCACCATCGCGAGCGCCTCGTCGATGGTGGCCGTCAGGTTCTGCTCGCCGAGCTGGTCGAGCAGGCCGGCGCGCCCCATCGCGGCGAGCGGCTGCGCGTGCGGCCCCACCACGATGACCCTGGTGCCGCCGGACTGGAACCGTGAGATCACGTTCCGGAGCGCGTGCAGGCCGGTGGAGTCGAGCGCGGTGACCCGGCGCATGATCAGCACCAGCGCGCGCGGCTTGTCGGACACCTGCGACAGCGCTTCGCGGAACTTGTCGGCCGCGCCGAAGAAGAACGGACCGTCGATCGCGTAGATCTGTACGCCTTTCGGGACCCCGCCCTCGCGCTGCGCATAGAGCGGGCCCTCCACGCCCTCCGGGCCGTCGCCATACGACTCGCGGACCACGCTGACGTTGGTCACTTCGGACATCCGGCGCATGAACAGGAAGGCCGCGAGCACGATGCCGACCTGCACCGCCACGGTGAGGTCCACCACGACCGTGAGCGTGAAGGTGACCAGCAGGACGATCACGTCGCTGCGCGGGCCGCGCAGCTCGTTCCGGAAGCTCCGCCACTCGCTCATGTGGTAGGAGACCACTACCAGGATCGCCGCGAGGGCCGGCATCGGCACCAGCTCCGCCCAGCGCCCGAAGGCGAGCAGGATGAGCAGCAGCGTCAGCGCGTGCACGATCCCCGCGACCGGCGTGCGGCCCCCGGTACGCACGTTGGTGGCCGTGCGCGCGATGGCGCCGGTGGCCGGCATCCCGCCGAAGATCGGCGCCGCGATGTTGGCCACGCCTTGCGCGACCAGCTCCATGTTGGAGCGGTGGCGGGCCCCGATCATGCCGTCGGCCACCACCGCGGACAGCAGCGACTCGATCGCGGCGAGCAGCGCGATGGTGAACGCGGGCCCCACCAGCGCGAGGGCGTCCGCCAGGGCGATCGAGGGAATGGACGGCGCCGGGAGCGACGTGGGAATGCCGCCGAAGCGCTGGCCGATCGTCTCCACGGGAATGTCGAAGAGCGCCACCGCCACGGTGGAGAGCACCAGCGCGACGAAGGGCCCGGGGACCCGGCGGTCGATGCGCGGCCAGGCCGTGATCACCAGCAGCGTGCCGAGCGCCACCCCGAGCGTCGGCAGGTGGACGGCGCCGGCGGTGGCGTAGGCCTGCCATTTCTCGACGAACGACGCCGGCAATGGGCCCATGCGGAGGCCCAGGAAGTCCTTGACCTGGCTGGTGAAGATGATGACCGCAATGCCCGCCGTGAATCCCGCCGTCACCGGGTACGGGATGAACTTGATGGCTCCCCCCAGCCGGGCCAGGCCCAGGCCGATCAGGATGAGGCCCGCCATGATCGTGGCGATGGTGAGCCCGGCCACCCCGTACTGCTGCACGATCCCGTAGACGATGACGATGAACGCGCCGGTCGGGCCGCCGATCTGGACCCGGGACCCACCCAGCACCGAGATCAGGAAGCCCGCGACGATCGCGGTGAAGATTCCGCGCTCGGGCGGAAGGCCGCTCGCAATGGCGAAGGCGATGGCGAGCGGCAGCGCCACGATGCCCACCACGACGCCGGCGCCGAGGTCCGCTGCAAACTGGCGGCGGGTGTAGCCGCGGAGCGTGGTCACCAGCTTGGGTACCAGCACGTCAGCCTCGGTAGCCCCGCCGGCGGAAGCGCAGCGGGTTCTGGAAGAGGTGTGCGGGAAGCACAAACACGAGGAAGAAGAGCCCCGCCGCGATCGCGAGGCCCGCGAGCAGCACCTCGAGCCGGCGGGTGGCGCTGTAGATGATGGCGGTGACCACCGCCAGCGTGAGCGAGCCGGCCGCGAGCAGCGCCCGGCGCACCTGCTGCGAGAGGAACCGGTGCAGCTCCAGCGTGTCGCGGGGATGCGACCGCAGCCGGAGCTCCTCGCGCTCGACCCGGTGCATCAGGTCGCGCAGGATCCGCAGCGTCCCGGCCGCCTCGAGCCCCCAGTCGGCCAGCACGGCCTTGGGGTCGCGGTCCGCCTGGCCGCGCACCAGCCGGCCGGCTGCCCGGGCCACGATCGGGCGCGCCGTGGCCGCGGTGTTGAACTCCGGGTCGTAGCGCAGGCCGATCCCCTCGACCAGCACCGCCGCGCGGCCGAAGTACACCAGCTCCGGCGGCAGCATCAGCGGCCAGTCGTAGAAGGTGCGCAGCACGTCCTCGACGATCTGCTGGATCTGGTGGTGCGAGACGCCTTCGCGCATCGTGACGGCCATGAGCTGCCGCGCCGCGTCGCGCACGGTCCCCCGGTCCACGTCAGGGTCGAGGATCCCCAGCTCGTAGAAGCCGTTGATCACGCCATCCACGTCCTGCCGCGCGGCGGCGAGCACCGTGGACACGAGGCGGGCCTGCGTCTCCCGCTCGACCCGGAGCACCATCCCGAAGTCGAGCAGCACCAGGCGGCCCTCGGCGTCGATGAGCAGGTTCCCGGGATGCGGGTCGGCGTGGAAGAAGCCGTCCTCGAGCATCATGCGGATGTACGCCTCCACCACCACGCCGACCACGGCGCCCAGCACCAGCTCGCCGCGGGCGAGACGCTCGTGGAGGCGGTCGATCCGCGTCCCCTCGATGTACTGCAGCACCAGCACGCGCTCGCGCACCAGCTCCCCCACGACCTCGGGAATCACGACCCTGGGCTCGGCGGCGAAGTTCCGCCGCAGCGTGTCGGCGTGGTGCGCCTCCTCGCGGAAATCCAGCTCCAGCCAGATCCGCTTGGCGAACTCGTCCACGATCGCGCCGATCCCGCGGACGTGGTGGTTGCGGAAGAGCACGTTGAGGAGGAAGACGACCCGGTAGGCGGTGTGGAGGTCGCGGCGCACCAGCTCCTCCACGCCGGGCCGCAGCACCTTCACCGCCACCTCCTGCCCCCGGTAGGACGCCCGGTGCACCTGCCCCAGCGACGCCGCGGCGATCGGGTCATGGTCGAAGCGGTCGAACAGCGCTTCCACCGGCTCGCCCAGCTCCTCGCGGATCACCTGCTCCGCGACACCCGGCTCGAGCGGCGGCACGCTGTCGGTGAGCGTGCCGATGGCGCCGAGATACGGCTCCGGCAGGATGTCGGCGCGGGCCGAGAAGACCTGCGCCAGCTTGATGAAAGTCGGGCCCAGCGCGGCGAGCGCCGCGGTCAGGCGTTCGGCCCGCCGCTGATGGTCGGCGGCGCTGCGGCGGGCCGGCGCACCGAACAGCAGGAACCGGCGCCGGTCGCGCCAGAACGCGAGGACGAACGGCAGCAGGCGCGCGAAGACGGAGAGTGCGCGCATCCTAGAGGAGGAGGTTTCCGGCCAGCCAGAGCAGGAGGAAGAACCCGCAGATGTCGGTGAAGGCCGTGACGAAGATCGACGACGCGACCGCGGGGTCCACGCCGCGGCGCTCGAGCAGGATCGGGATGAGCGCGCCGGCGCAGCAGGCCACGAAGAGGTTGCCGGTCATCGCGAGGAACACGACCACCCCCAGCATCGGCCCCTGGCCCAGGAAGAGCGCCACCAGCGCCACGATGAACCCGGTCGCGGCCCCGTTGGTGAGGCCGACGAGCGCCTCCTTCCCGATCACCCCCAGGAACTGCCCCCGTGGAATGAGCCCGAGCGCCAGGCGGCGCACCGTGACCGCGAGCGCCTGCGTGCCGGCGTTCCCGCCCATCCCCGCGATGATCGGCATGAGCACGGCCAGCAGGGTGAGCCGCTGGATCAGGTGCTCGTTGGCGAAGATCACCGACGCCGCGAGGAATGCGGTCGCCAGGTTCATGAAGAGCCAGGGGAGCCGGCTGCGCACCGCGTCGCGCCACCCGGCCGCGAGGCCCTCGTCCGCCGAGGTGCCGCCGAACTTGAGGATGTCCTCGGTGGTCTCCGCCTCGACCACGTCGATGACGTCGTCGAAGGTGACCCGGCCGAGCAGCTTGCCGTGCGTGTCGATGACGGGGACGCTGGCCAGGTTGTAGCGCGCCATCACGCGCGCGACTTCCTCCTGATCCATGTCCGGCGCCACGGAGACGCCCGGCGGCTCCATGAACTCCGAGACCCGCCGGGCCGGCTGGCTCACGACCAGGTCACGGAGCGGGAGCACGCCGCGCAGCCGCCGCTCCGCGTCGGTCACGAAGATCCGGTAGAAGTCCTCGACCTCCTCGGCCTGCCGGCGAATCGAGTCGAGCGCCTCCCCCGCCGTCTGCGTGACGAGCACCGCGACCAGCTGCGTGGTCATGATGCCGCCGGCGGTTTCCTCATCGTACTGGAGCAGCTCGTCGACGCCGGCGCGGTTCTCGACCTCCTGGAGGATCCGCTCGGCGTCCTCGGGCTCGAGCTCGCCGAGGAGGTCGGCGGCATCGTCGTCCTCCAGCTCGTCCACGATCTCGGCGGCCTGCTCCGGATCGAGCGCGGCGAGCGTCTCCTCGGCGTGGGCCTCGCCGGGCATCTCGATCAGCGCCTGGCTGGACACTTCCGGCGGGAGCGCCTGCACCACCAGCAGCCGGTCCTCCTCGTCGAGCTGCGCCAGCACGTCCGCGAGGTCCGCCGCCTCGCTGTCGCGGGCCCAGGCCACCAGCGGGTCGAGCCGGCCCGCGCGGACCAGGTCCACCATGGCGTCGATGTCGAGCTGTCGCTGGCTCACGATGCCTCTCCCAGCCGCGCCGGCGGCACCGGGCCCGGGCGCACCAGCATCCGCTCGATGCGGGCGGGCGTCGCGTGCAGCACGTCCACCTCGAGCCCGCCCACGAGGAATCGCTCGCCGGCGGCGGGAATGCGGCCCGCGAGCTCGGTGACCAGGCCCGCCAGCGTGGTCGCCTGCCCGTCCGGAAGCTCCACCTCGAAGCGCTCGGCGATCGCCTCCGCCGAAGCGGTGCCGTCCACCTCGAGCACGCCGCCCCCGGCCACCGCCGGCTCTTCGGCGGCCGCGCCGGCGTCGTGCTCGTCGAAGATCTCGCCCACGAGCTGCTCGAGCAGGTCCTCGAGCGTCACGATGCCGAGCGTCCCGCCGAACTCGTCGATCACGACCCCCAGGTGCCGGCGCTCGCGCTGCATGTCGAGCAGCAGGTCGCCGCACGAGCGCGTCGCCGGCGCCACGCTCACCGGGCGGACCGGCAGCGCATCGTCGGGCCGCAGCTTGAGCAGGTCGAAGGCGTGCAGCATCCCCACGATCTCGTCGAGCGTGTTCCGGTACACCGGGATCCGGCTGTAGCCGCTCTCGGCGAAGACCCGCGCGATGTCGGTGAGGGCGGTCTCCTCGCTCACGGCGACGATCTCGGTCCGCGGCGTCATCACCTCGCGCACCTGACGCTGGGTGAACGCCATCACGCCGCCGATCATGTTCATCTCGCCGTCCTCCGCCATGCCGGCGGCGGCCTCGCGCCAGGCGGGCCCGAGGTCGGTCCCATGCCGCTGGCCTGCGCGCGCCGGCAGCACCAGCCCGACGACATGCGACCAGGGCTTCAGCACCGGCATGACCGCGTCGAGCACGGTCTCGGCGCGCGGCTCGGTGAGCCAGCGCGGCACCAGGTAGCCGCACGCAATGGCGAAGGGAATGGCGACCAGCGCGACCGCCACGGCCGAAATGGTCAGCGTCGAGCCGAGCACCGCGGGGAGCGATGCCGCGAGCAGGACCACGCCGAGCGACGTCGTCGCCGAGGCGGCGGTGAGGCGGGCGTCCACGTCGCTCAGCCAGTCGAGCGGCGGGCCCGAGCCGCGAAGCCGCCGCGACAGTGCCCGCGCCAGCTCGCGCTTGCTCACCGTCATCTGGGCGGAGCCGGCCATGGCCCCGAACCCGGTGAGCAGGAGGCCGAGGGCGAAGGCGATCCAGATCATCCGCGCCGCGCCTCCGACGCGACCGGCTCCGCCTCGCGCGCCTCGCTCACGCGGCGGACCGTCACCCGCCGCACCCGGCGGCGGAACACCTGCTCGACGGCGAGCTCGAACCCGTCGAGCCGCAGCCGCTCCCCGGCCCGGGGCACGCGGCCCAGCTCCGCGAGCACGAGGCCGCCCACGGTGCTCACGTCCTCCCGGCCGAAGTCGTGGGCCAGCTCGGCCTCGAGCTCGGCCAGGGCCACGCCGCCCAGCACGCGCAGCTGGTGCTCGTCGAGCCGCTGGATCGGCACCACTTCGTCGGTATCGTATTCGTCCTGGATCTCGCCGACGATCTGCTCGAGAATGTCCTCCAAGGTGATGAGCCCCGCGGTCCCGCCGAACTCGTCCACCACCACGGCGAGGTGCGCCGGGCCGCGCTGGAAGTCGCGGAGCTGCCGGTCGAGCGACTTCGCCTCGGGGACGTACGCGGCCGGCCGGATCAGCCCCTGCCACGGCTCCGCGAGCTCCTGTTCCCCCAGCGTGGCGATCATGTCCTTGGCGTAGATCACGCCGGCCACGGTATCGGGGCTCTCGTCGTACACCAGCAGGCGGGCGTGCTCCGACTTCCGGAGCACGTCCATCACGGTCGAGCGGTCGCTCGCCACGTCCACGCCGACGATGTCGATGCGCGGCGTCATCACCTCGGCGACCGTCATGTCGGCGAGGGAGAAGACGCCGAGCAGCATGTCGCGTTGGGCATTGCCGAGATGGCTCGCCTCGTCGGTCTCGGGGGGCGTGAGGAAGCGGCGGTCGATCCAGGCGATGGTGGCAAGCAGCGGGCGCAGCAGCGCGAGGGAGCGCACCGCCGCGCGGCGCGCGGGCTCGGTGAGCTCGGGCGCAATGGCGGCGAGCAGGCGGGGCAGCAGGTCCCCCAGCGACCAGACGAGCGCCACCGCGATCACCAGGCGGGTGAAGGCGCCGGCCGGCGAGCGGATCCACCAGAGCACCGAGGCGCCGGCCACGACGCCGGCGAGCGCGAGCAGCGCCAGGTGCGCCACGTGGAGGCTCCGTGCCACCGAGAGCCGGCCCGCGCCGAGCGGAAGCTGGCCCGCGAGCACGCGCGGGACGTCGGCCTCGGCCTCGTTGGCGAAGGCCAGCCACCCGGCCCAGACCGTGAGCGCGAACATCAGCAGCGGGGCGATGAACTGCTGGAGGGCGGCGATGACGCCGGTCATGCGAGCGCCTCCACGTAGCGCTCCTGCCGGCGCCACATCGCCGACGCCTCGCGGCCGGCCTCCGGATGGTCATGCCCCAGCACGTGCAGCGTGCCGTGCACGATGAGCCGGATCAGCTCCTCCCGGACCGGGATCCCCCGCGCCGCGGCCTCGCGGCGCGCGACCCACGGGCAGACGTACACGTCGCCCACGCGCGCGCCGCGGGGGCCCGCGAGGGTGAAGGCGATGACGTCGGTCGGCACGTCGCGGCCCTTGTGCTCCGCGTTGAGGCGCCGCATCGCGTCGCGGCCGAGAAAGGTGACGGACACGGCGGCCTTCCGGCGCTCCCCGGCCAGCACGCCCGCCACCACCCGGCGCACCGTGCGCTCGGGCAGCGCCTGCGCGCGGCCCCCGACGGCGACCTCAGTCACGCGCCGACACCTCGCGGCTCGAGCGGAACACGCGGTTGGCCGCGGGCACGGCCGCCGGGTACTCGACGCGCTGGTGGAAGTGCCCTGCCAGCGAGCGGCCGAACTCCTCGCGCACGATCTCGAGGTCGCGCAGGGTGAGCGGGGCGTCGTCGAGCTGGCCCGACGCCACCCGCTGGGCCAGGATGTCGTTGATGGCGGCGCGCACCGTGTCCGGCGTCGGCGCCACCAGGGTCCGCACCACCGCCTCCACCGAGTCCGCGAGCATGACGACCGCCGTCTCGCGCGACCGCGGACGCGGCCCCGGATAGCGGAAGGCGTCGAGGTCCACGGGCACGGCCGGCCGCTCCAGGTTGGCGCGGTGCAGGAAGTAGCGGATTTCGCTGGTGCCGTGATGCTCGGGGATGAAGTCGGCGACCGGCCTCGGCAGGCCCGCCTCCTGCGCCAGCGCCATGCCGTGCAGCACATGCTCGCGGATGATGGCGGCGGACTCCTGCGGCGTGAGCTCGTCATGCGGATTGCCGCCCAGGCCCTGGTTCTCCACGAAGTAGAGGGGCCGGTACAGCTTGCCGATGTCGTGGTAGTAGCAGCCGACGCGGGCCAGGAGCCCGTTGGCGCCGATCGCGGCGCAGGCGGCCTCGCAGAGGTTCGCCATCGAGATGCTGTGCGCCCAGGTGCCCGGCGCCTCGAGGGCCAGCCGGCGGAGCAGCGGGCGGCCGGGGTCGGCCAGCTCGAGGAGGGTCAGGTCCGTGGTCTGGTCGGTCACCGACTCCGCCACCGGGAGGAGCAGCATGCCGAGCGAGACGCAGGCGATGGCGTTGGCATAGCCGCTGAGGAGGCTCACCACGATCTCGCGCCCGTCCCAGCCGAGGGAGAGCCCGATGCCGACCGCGGCAATCGCATAGGCCAGCGCGACGATGCCGATCGTGGTGTAGAGGCGGAGGCGGCGCCGGATGGCGCGGACGCTCAGCGCGGCCGCGGTCCCGCCGACGACGCTGAAGAGGAGCGCCGGCGTTGCGCGGAGCAGCCACTGCTCGCCCACCAGCACCGCGAGGGTGAGCGCCGCGACGAGCGCGATGCGCCCGTTGTAGAGCATCGCCACCAGCAGCGCGGCCAGCGGCACGGGCAGCAGCTCGGGCCGGCCCGGAAAGATGTCGATCAGCGCCCGGGCCACCATGACCACCACGCCGAAGAGCGAGGCGAGGAAGGCCATCTCCCGCAGCTCCGCGTAGGTCTCGCGGCGGTACAGCATCAGCATCAGCCAGAACGGCGCGAGCATCAGCACGTTGGTGATGAGCGCCCCGGCGATGCTCCGGCCAAGCACCTGGCCCGGCGGCCGCCGGCCCAGCTCCTCGCGGAGCGCCAGCAGCTTGTCGCGCGTGGCCACCGTGACGCCCTCGCCCTCGCCCACCAGCTGCTCGCCCGCCGCGACCCGGTACTTGAGCGAGTCCACGGCGAGCTTGAGCTGGCCGCGCCGGCTCGCCGTGAGGTCCATGTCGAGGACGATGGTGGGCCGGAAGAAGCTGGCCGCGATCCGGCGGAAGACCCGCTGCCCCAGCGCGTCCTCGCGCGGCACGGCGGCCCGGTCGGACCGCTCGATGAAGTCGGAGAAGGTGATCAGCGCACTGCGCGGGACGAGGCGCTCGCGCTCATCGCGCAGGAGGATGATGGTCTCGCTCCGCTCGGCGCGCACGGCACCGGCATCGGCGACTCCCTCCGACAGCAGCCCCGCCACGAAGCGCTGCAGCGAGTCGGTCACCAGGCGCCGGTTGGGGGCGCGGGTGAGCCACTCCGCCTCGTCGGGCGAGAGGCTCACCGAACGCGATTCTCCGGCCCGCACCACGAGCGCCGGCCCCGCCGGCCCCGCCGCCTCGACCAGCGAGATGAAGCTCGCGAGCGCGGCCACGGCGGAGTCGCGCACCTGTGCGTTGAACCGGTAGACCGGCCGCACCGCCGCGGCGCGCTCCTCGCCCTCGCGGAGGATCTCCTGCTCGGTCTTGCGCACCACGAACGAGACCGGCGTCACGACCGTGCGCTCGGCGGTGGCGCCCGCGGGATAGTAGGGAATCTCCACGATGGCGGGCGTGGGAAAGACCAGGTGTGTCACCAGGGCCACGAGCAGGAGCAGGGCCCAGCGGCTGGCGTGAAACCACCACCGGGCGCGCGTGCGGGGCTCCAGCCGGGGGCGCACCATCAGCCGCTCTGGTCCTCGGCGTACGCCCGGATGATGTCGCGCACCAGGCGATGCCGCACGACGTCGGTGTCCTGCAGGTAGCAGAAGGCGATCCCGTCGATGTCCTGCAGCACGCGCTCGACCTGGACCAGGCCCGAGTCCTCGCGCTTGGGGAGGTCGATCTGGGTCTTGTCGCCCGTCACCACGGTCCGGCTGTTCACGCCGAGGCGGGTGAGGAACATCTTCATCTGGGCGCCGGTCGCGTTCTGGGCCTCATCGAGGATGATGAAGGCGTCGGCGAGGGTGCGGCCGCGCATGTAGGCGAGCGGCGCGATCTCGATGGTCCGGCTCTCCAGCGCGCGCTGCACCCGGTCGTGCGGCATCATGTCCTCGAGCGCATCGTACAGCGGGCGCAGGTAGGGATCGACCTTGGCCTGCAGGTCGCCGGGAAGGAACCCGAGCGATTCGCCGGCCTCCACGGCCGGCCGGGCCAGGATGATGCGCTTCACCCGCTTCCGCGCGAGCGCCTCCACCGCCTTGGCCACCGCGAGGTAGGTCTTGCCGGTGCCGGCGGGGCCGATCCCGATCACGATGTCGTTGGTGGTGATCGCGTTCAGGTATTCCCGCTGTCCCTGTGTCTTGGGAATGATGGCGCGCCGGAGCCCGGGCAGGACGATGCGCCCGTCGGACGAGGGCGGCGGCACCTCCCCCGGGCCTTCCTCCGCGAGCCGGCTCACGTCGTCCACGCTGATCGCCTCGCCCATGCGGGCGAGGTCGATGAGCCCCTGCACCACGGGAGTCGCGCGCTCGAGCTGGGCGGCGGTGCCGGTAAGCACCATCGCATCGCCGCGATACGCGACGCGCAGCCCCAGCGCCCGCTCCAGCTCGAGCAGGTTGGCGTCGTTCACGCCGGTGAGCAGGAGCGGGTCCGCTCCCTCGGTGGACACGCGGTGGGTGACGTCGTCGGCCAAGTGTCCTCTCCTACGGCTCGGAGCGCGGCTGCAGGTGCAGCGCGTGCAGGTCGCGCGGATCCACGGCGGTCGGCGCGCCTTCGAACAGCGCGCGGGCGGCCGTTGTCTTGGGGAACGCGATCACGTCGCGCAGCGACGCCGCGCCGGCGAGCAGCATGGTGATCCGGTCGAAGCCGAGGGCGAAGCCGCCGTGCGGCGGCGCGCCCGAGCCCAGGCCGTCGAGCAGGAACCCGAACCGGCGCCGGACTTCGTCATCGGGGATGTCGAGCAGCCGGAAGATGGTGCGCTGCACGGCGGGATCGGTGATCCGGATGGACCCGCTCCCCAGCTCGTTCCCGTTGTACACTGCATCATAGTGCAATGCCCGGCAGGCGCCCGGGTCGGTCTCCAGGCGGCCGCGATCGTCCGGATGCACCGCCGTGAAGGGATGGTGCGCCGGCACGTGGCGCCCCGACGCCGGGTCGAGCTCGAAGAGCGGGAAGTCCACCACCCAGGTGAACGCATGGGGGGTGCGCTGCTCCGCGTCCGGCCGGCGGGACAGCGCCGTGCGCACGGCGTGCAGCGCCGGGGACGTCACCGAGTCGGCCCCGGCCACCGCCAGCAGCAGGTCACCTTCGCTCCCGCCCAGTGCCGCGAGCGCCGACGCGCCGATCGCCTTGACCCCCTGCCCCTCCCACGCGTCCCCCGCCGCGTGGCGTGCCCAGATCAGGCCGCCGGCGCCGGCCGCCCTGGCCGCGGCGGCCAGCGCATCGATCTCCTTCCGGCTGAGTGCGGCCCGGGCCACGATGCCGCGGACGCGGCCTCCGCCGCCGATCGCGTCGCGCACGAAGGGCGCGGCGTCCTCGCCCGCGAGCGCGGTCAGGTCCCGGATCTCCAGTCCGAAGCGCAGGTCCGGCTTGTCGACGCCATAGCGCTCCATCGCGTCCCGCCAGGCCAGCCGTGGGAACGGGGACGCCACCTCGGCGCCGCCCTCGCGCCAGAGGTCCACCAGCACGCGCTCGACGACGTCCTGCACGTCCTCCGCGGACACGAAGGACGCCTCGAGGTCGATCTGGGTGAACTCGGGCTGGCGGTCGGCGCGGAGGTCCTCGTCGCGAAAGCACCGGGCGATCTGGAAGTAGCGGTCGTAGCCCGCCACCATGAGCAGCTGCTTGTAGATCTGGGGCGACTGGGGCAGCGCGTAGAACTCGCCCGGGTGCACCCGGCTCGGCACCAGGTAGTCCCGGGCGCCCTCGGGCGTCGGCTTGGTGAGGATCGGGGTCTCGATCTCGAGGAAGCCGAGGTCCGACAGCGTGCGCCGCGAGCGCTGCAGCAGCCGGTGCCGGAGCAGCATGTTCGCCTGGAGCTCCGGGCGCCGGAGGTCGAGCACGCGGTGCCGGAGCCGCAGCTCCTCGGCCGCCAGCTCCTCGCCTTCCTTCCGCGCCACCGGGATGGCCGGCGTCTCCGCGGCACCGACGACGTCGAGCGTGGCGACCTGCACCTCGACCTCGCGCGAGCGCATGGCTTCGTCGTACGCCGGCTCGGGCCGCAGCTCGACCCGGCCCGAGACCAGCACCACGGTCTCGGCGCCAAGCCCGGCGGCGGCCGCCATGACGTCGGGCGGCGTCCAGCGGGGATCGAAGGAGAGCTGGACCAGCCCCTCGCGATCACGGAGGTCGAGGAAGACCAGCCCGCCCAGGTCCCGGCGGCGGTGCACCCACCCGGCCAGCCGGACCGGCTGACCCACGTGCTCGCGCGAGAGCGCGCCGGCGCGGTGGGTGCGCATCGCGGTAGCGGTCATCTGCGTCAGGAGGCCTCGGCTTCGATCAGGGCGTGGTAGAACTCGCTCGCGGTGCGGCACTGGAGGAGGCGGTTGCGGAGCGGCTCCCCCCGGATCAGGCGGGCCAGCCGGCCGAGCGCCTTGACGTGCTGGCCGGCGGCGCGCTCCGGGCCCGCCAGGAGGAAGAAGAGACGCACCGGCTGGCCGTCGATCGCGTCGAAGGCGACGGGCTCGGGCGTCGAGCCGCACACCACCGCGAGCTCCGGCAGCGTGGGCGAGCGGCCGTGCGGAATGGCGACGCCGAAGCCGATGCCGGTGCTCAGCACCGTTTCCCGCTCCTGGACCGCGGCGAGCACGTCGTCGAAGTCGCCCCCTGCTGAATCGACCAGGAGCCTCGAGAGCTCGCGCAGGATCCCGTTCTTGTCCCGCGCTTCCAGTGGTACGCGCACCCGCTCGGGGCTGAGCAGGTCGGTCAGCAGCACGGCGGCATCGGCGCGGGCATGAGGGCTAAACGTAACCGCACCGTTAGCTTTCCTCCATGACTGGAACGCCGCATTCGACGTCCCTGCTGGAGGTGACGCCGGCCGCCGCCCGCGAGGCGATCGGCCGGTGGGTGACGGAGCGCGGGCTGCCGTCCTATCGGGCGGGACAGATCGCCCGGCGGCTCTGGCAGGCGCCCGTCGCGGCCTGGGCCGACGCGACCGAGCTGCCCATCGCGCTCCGCCGCGAGCTCGACGCGGCGTTCCCGCTCCCCCGGCTCGCCGCGGACGTGGTCCAGACGTCCGCCGACGGGACGCGGAAGTTCCTCTGGCGCCTCGCGGATGGCGAGGCGATCGAGTCGGTCCTGATCCCGTCCGGGGCACGCCGGACGCTCTGCATCTCGTCGCAGGCCGGCTGCGCGCTCCGCTGCGCCTTCTGCGCCACCGGGCTCATGGGCTTCCGCCGCAACCTGACGGTGTTCGAGATCGCCGGGCAGGTGCGCGAGATCATGCTGCGGCACCCCGACGAGAAGCCGACCAACATCGTGTTCATGGGCATGGGCGAGCCGCTGCTCAACTGGCCCGCCGTGGACGTGACGCTCACCATCCTCAACGACCCGGCGGGCGTCGGGCTCGGCGCACGGCACATCACGGTCTCGACGGTGGGGATCCTCCCCGGCATGGAGGCGTTCGCCCGGCGGCCGGAACAGTTCCGGCTCGCCATCTCGCTGCATGCGCCGACGGCCGCCCAGCGGCTCTCGATCATGCCGGTGCAGAAGAAGTACGGGCTCGACGAGGTGCTCAAGGCCGCGGAGGCATTCCGGCGGCGGGTGACGTTCGAGTACGTCATGATCGCCGGCGTCAACGACGCCGACCGCGATGCCGACCTGCTCGCGAAGCATGCACGGCGGCTGGGCGCGTTCGTGAACATCCTGCCGCTGCATCCGGGGGGCGCCCCGGGCCTGGTTCCCGCGCCGACGCCCCGCATCCGCGCCTTCGCGGAGCGCCTGCGCAATCAGGGGATCGAGGCAGCGGTGCGCCGGAGCCGCGGGCTCGACATCAACGCGGCCTGCGGGCAGCTCAAGGTCGAGGTGGAGAAGAAGCGGCGTGCCGATCAGCCGGCGCGCTGACCGGGCGGGGCGGCACCACGTCGTCCGGCTCGCGGCCGGCGAAGAAGGCGCGCAGGTTGGCGTGGGCGCGCCGGCCCATGGCGATGCGCGCCGCGTCGGTGGCGCTCCCGAGGTGCGGCAGGAGCACCACGTTCTCGAGCTCGAGCAGCCCGGGCGTCACGGCCGGCTCGCGCTCGTAGACGTCGAGCCCGGCTCCCGCGATCACCCCCTCCCGGAGCGCCGCCGCGAGCGCCCGCTCGTCCACGACGTCGCCGCGCGCCGTGTTGACCAGGCAGGCGTGCGGCTGCATGCGGCGCAGCCGCCCGGCATCGATCAGGTGCCGCGTCTCCGGCGTCGACGGGCAGTGCAGCGACACGAAGTCGGACCGGGCGAGCAGCGCCTCGAGGCTGGCGAGCCGGGTGGCGCGAATGCGGTCGAGTGACACGTCGGACCGCGTGTAATAGAGAATGGTCATCCCCAGCCCGTCCTGCGCGCTCCGCGCCACCGCCCGCCCGATCCGCCCCATCCCCACGATGCCCAGGGTGCGGCCCGTCACCGGGCGCCCGACCATGTGCGTCGGCCGCCAGCCGGTCCACCGGCCGCTCCGGACCTCGCGTTCGCCCTCCCCCGCCCGGCGCGCCACCATGAGCAGCAGCGTGAGCGCCAGCTCGGCGGTCGCCTCGGTGAGGACACCCGGGGTGTTGGTGACGACGAGGCCCCGCTCCGCGGCCGCGGCGACGTCGATGTGCTCGTGCCCCACGCCGAAGTTGGCGAGGATCCGGGCGCGGACCTCGCCGGCCGCGAGCACGGCGCGATCGATCCGGTCGGTCACCGTGCAGAGCACCGCGTCGGCGCCGGCGAGCGCCTCGCGCAGGCCCGCCGGCCCTAGGGGCTCGTCGGTCTCGTTGCGGTGGAGGTCGAAATCGGAGGCGAGCTCCGCTTCGACGACGGCGGGGAGGCGGCGAGTCACGCGCACGAGGGGACGAGTCATGCCGAACGATCCCGCTGCCCGGGCCGTGGAGCAACCCCCATGCTGACCCAGCGCGTGCTGGTGCGCGAGCTGTTCGATGCGGCGCTCGCCGCGGTGGATCCGGGGCCGGCGGTGGCGCGCGCGCTCGCGGCGCACGGGGCGCCGCGCAGCGCGCCGCACGTGATCGCGATCGGCAAGGCGGCGCCCGCGATGGCCACGGCCGCCGTCGCCGAGCTCGCTGCGCACGGCCTCGAGCCGGCGGGCGGGATCGTCGTGGCAGCGGAGGGCGGCAACGGCGCGGTCGGACTGCTGCCCAGGGTCGTAGGGGACCATCCGGTGCCCGGGCCCCGGTCGTTCGAGGCCGCCCAGGCAATCGGGCGCGCTGCCGCCGCGGTGCGGGCCGACGACGAATGCTGGGTCCTGCTGTCCGGCGGGACGAGCAGCCTGATCGCGGCACCGGCCCCCGGTGTCGGCTCCGGGCAGCTCATCACGCTCTTCCGCGAGCTGCTGGCGAGCGGCCGCGCCATCGGCGACGTGAACGTGGTGCGCCGGCGAATGCTCCGCTGGGGCGATGGACGGCTCGCCGAGGCGCTGGCTGCCCGGCAGATCCGCGTGCTCGCCGTCTCCGACGTCCCGGGCGACCGCCCCGGCGACATCGGCTCGGGCCCCTGCACACCCGAGGGCGGCGCCCCCCAGAACGACCGCATCGCGTTCGAGATCGTGGCCCGCAATGCCGACGCCATCATCGGCGCCGAGCTGCGGGCGCATGAGTACGGGCTCGACGTGGTGATCGGGGCGCCGCTTTCCGGCGAAGCCGGCCGCACCGGCGACGCCCTGGCGCGCGAGCTGCTCGCCATGCGCGCGGGCCTCGCACCCGGGAGGACGGCCTGCCTGATCCGCGGCGGCGAGACCACCGTCACGCTCGATGGCGCCCCGGGCATGGGCGGCCGTTCGCAGGAACTCGCGCTCGCCGCCGCGCGCACGCTGGCCGGCGCCGAAGGCATCACCGCGCTCGCGGCCGGGACCGACGGCAGGGACGGACCGACCGATGCGGCCGGCGCGTTCGTGAACGGGGGGACCTGGGCCGCCATCGCCGCGGGCGGCGTGGACCCGGCGGCGGCGCTCGCGGGGCACGATTCCTACCGGGCGCTGGACGCCGCCGGCGCGCTGCTGCGCACCGGCCCGACCGGCACGAACGTGATGGACCTGGCGATCGGAGTGGTCGAGTGAGGCGCCCGGTCAGGGCCTGACGGTCAGGGATGGACCGGCGTTACCGGATGGAAGTCCTCGCCCAGCAGCACGGTGAGGTCGACGCGACGCAGCGTATCGATGTCTCTGGTGATGCGGCCCGCCCCGAGCGCGCGGACGGCATCGCGGGCGCCACCGCCCGAGCCGCGCCGGATGATCACCTGGGTTGCCGCCTGCTGCGGGTCCGCGTTGCCGACGGCGATGACGTCGAGTCCCTCGGCGCGAAGCAGCCGCGCGGCGAGCTGCGCCTGGCCGGTCCGGTCGGTCGTGTTGAGGACCTCGACCAGCACGCGGCCGGCGACCGGCGGCACCGGCCAGGCGAGCTGGTCGGCCGCCGGGCCCGCCTGCGCGGGCGGCGGGGCGGGCGGCTGGCGGCGCTGCGCCGTGGTGCCGACCACGGCGGCGACGGCGATCAGGGCCGCGGCAGCGATGCGGCGACGAGGCTGTTCCAGAATCGCACCGTCGGGTCGAAGAGGGGCAGGCCGGAGGACACGCAGTGGGCAATGCGGACGCGCGCCACCTCGCGCAGCACTTCGCGGGGCTCGTGCGGGAACTGCTCGGCCAGCTCGGCGCGGCCTTCTGGATCGAAGCTGCGCCCCGGCTCCAGGTAGTCGGCGCAGTAGAGCACCCGCCCCACCATGTCCCACTCGGCGAGGCCGAGCGAGTGGTAGCGCACCGCGTCGAGCACGCCGCGATCGGTCTCCCCGTCGGCCTTGGCGCGCGCGGCACTGGCCGGCCCGTGGCGGAGGTCCGCCGGGCCCGGTGTGCTCGAGGCCCACGCCTCGAGCTCCGCCGCCGGCGCATCCCGCATCGCGTCGTGGAGCCAGACGGCGCGGAGCCAGCGGTTCCGCTCGGAATCGGGCACTCCCATCGCCTCCGCCCACCCTGCCGCCAGCTCGGCCACGCGCACCACGTGGGCGAGGCGCTCCGGCGTAACAACGGCCCACACCGGGAGCGTGGGCCGCAGGGAGGCGCGCATGGCGTTGGTCGGGGTCACGGTGGCGGTCAGCCTTCCGCGCGAAGCGGCGGGCGCACGATCCGGTTCTCGGCGTCCACGAAGACGACGCGCGGCACATGCCGCGCCGTCTCCGCCTCGTCGTAGACGCCATTGGCAATGATGATCACCAGGTCGCCCGGCAGGCCGAGGCGCGCGGCCGCGCCGTTCAGCTGGACGACGCCCGACCCGCGCGGGCCGGGGATGACGTAGGTGTTGAACCGCAGCCCGTTGTTCACGTTCACGACCTGGACGTCCTCGTGGTGCACCAGGTCGGCCGCGTCGAGGAGGTCCTGGTCGAGCGTCAGCGACCCTTCATAGTGCAGGTCGGCCGACGTGATGGTGGCGCGGTGAATCTTGGACTTCATCAGGTGCCGCAGCATCCGGTCAGCGCTCTCCCAGTATCAGGTTGTCGATCAGCCGGGTCCGTCCCACCCGGGCCGCGATCGCAACGACCGTGCCGTGCTCCACCGTATCCACCGGCGTGAGCCGCTCCGGCTCGACGATGGAAATATAGTCCGGCGATACTCCCGGAAACACCTCGAGCACGGAGCGCATGCGCGCTTCGACCGCCGCCGCGCTCCGCTCTCCGCCCGCGAACGCCTCCCGCGCCGCGTCCAGCGACCGGCTGAGCCCCAGCGCCTGCGCGCGCTCCTCGGCGGAGAGGTAGACGTTGCGGCTGCTGAGCGCGAGCCCGTCCGGTTCCCGGACGGTGGGCACCACGGCGAGCCGGAGCGGCCAGTCGAGGTCCACGACCATGCGCCGGACCAGCGTCACCTGCTGGATGTCCTTCTGTCCGAAGCAGGCGACGTCGGGCTCGACCAGGTGGAACAGCTTGGCGACCACGGTCAGCACGCCGGCGAAGTGGCCGGGCCGGACCGCGCCCTCCCAGCGGTCCGCCGTCGGCCCCGGCACGACGCGCACTTCGGAGCCCGGCGGGTACATCGTCGCGGCCTCCGGCACGAAGAGCAGGTCCACCCCCCGCTCCCGGGCAAGCGCGCGGTCGCGGCCGAGGTTCCGGGGGTAGCGCGCCAGGTCCTCCGCGGGACCGAACTGGAGCGGGTTCACGAAGACGCTCATGACCGTGCTGTCCGCCTGGCGCCGCGCCTCGTCCACCAGGGCAAGATGGCCCTCGTGCAGCGCACCCATGGTGGGCACGAAGGCCACCCGCCGCCCCTGTTCCCGCTGCGCGCGCCGCCAGGCGCGCAGCTCGCCGATGGCGGCCGTCTCGATCACCGCGTCACCCGCGCGCGCTCACTCGAAGCTGTGGTCGCGGTCGGGATAGCGGCCGCCGCGCACGTCCGCGGCGAACGCGCCGGCGGCGCGGCGGACCTCCGCGGCGAGCTCCGCGTAGCGCTTGAGGAACTTCGGCGTGAACGACTCGTTGAGCCCCAGCATGTCGTGCAGCACCAGCACCTGGCCGTCGCACTCCGCGCCCGCGCCGATGCCGATGGTGGGCACCCGCGTGGCCGCCGACACCCGGGCGGAGAGGGGCGCCGGGAGCAGCTCGAGCACGATGGCGCACGCGCCCGCCTCCTCCAGCAGCCGCGCGTCCTCGACGAGGCGCTCGGCGGCGGCGTCCTCCCGGCCCTGCACCCGGTAGCCCCCGAGCGTGTTGACCGACTGCGGCGTCAGGCCCAGGTGGCCCATCACCGGGATGCCGCGCTCGACCAGCGCCGCGACCGTGGCGGCCATCGCCCGCCCGCCTTCGAGCTTGACGCCGTGCGCGCCGGTCTCCTGCATCACCCGCCCCGCATTCCGGATCGCGTCCTCGATGGAGACCTGGTAGGTGAGGAACGGGAGGTCCACGAAGAGCAGCGCGCCCGAGCCGCGCCGCACGGCCGCGGCGTGGTAGATCATCTGGTCGAGCGTGGCGCTCAGCGTCGACTCCCGGCCGGCCAGCACCTGGTTCACCGAGTCCCCGACCAGCAGCACGTCCACGTCGGGGCCGTCCAGCAGCCGCGCGAACAGCGCGTCGTAGCAGGTGAGCATGACGATGCGGCGGCCCGCGGCCTTCATCGCGGTCAGCTCGAGCACCGAGCGGGGGCGGGTATCAGCGGTCATGCGCACGCAGCTCCGCGAGCTCCCGCTGCCAGAAGTCGCGATGGGGCAGGCCGGGATGGGGAATGGTGAGGCCGGGCTCCGAGAGCCGGAGCTCGCCGTACTGAACGATATCGAGGTCGAGGGTCCGCGGCGCCCACCGGCCCGCGGCCGCCCGGGTGCGGCCCGATGCGCGCTCGATCGCCTGGCACGCCTCGAGCAGCTCCCGGGGCGACAGCGTGGTCCGCAGCAGCACCATCTGGTTCAGGTAGGGCGGCTGGTCCATCCCGCCGAGCGGCTCCGTCTCCTCCACGGCGCTCGCCGCGACGAGCTCGGTGCCGGGCAGGCGGGCGAGGGCGGCGCGGGCCGCCGCGAGGTGCGCCGCCCGGTCGCCCAGGTTGCTGCCGAGCGCGACGAAGGCCGGGACCGGCGCGCTCACCCGCCGACGGCGAAGTGCCGGGCGAGCGTCTGCAGCTCGGCCGCCACGTCGCTCAGCTCGCGGATGGCGCGCTCGATGCCCTCCTGCCCCCGCGCCGCTTCGTCGGCCTGCTGGCCCAGCGCCTGGGTGTCCGCGGCCATCCGCCGCGAGACGTCGGCGACGCGCTGGATCCGGTCGCTCAGCGTGTCGAACGCCTGCTCCTGATAGGCGGCCATCTCCGCGACCTGGCGCGCATGGGTCCCGGCCTCGTCGGTGGCGCCGACGATCTCCTCGAAGGCGCGCATCGCGGTGGTGCTCACGTCCTCGACGTCGGCCACGACGCTCTCACCCACCCGCATCTGCGTGGAGACGGCGCCCACCTGCGCCGTGATCTCCGAGACCAGCCCGCCCGCCTCGCGGGCCGCGTGCAGCGACTGCGCCGCGAGCTCCCGGATCTCGTCCGCCACCACCGCGAACCCCTTCCCTTCCCGCCCGGCCCGCGCCGCCTCGATGGCCGCGTTGAGCGCGATCAGGTTGGTCAGGTCCGCGATCTCGCGGATCGAGCCGATGAAGCCGGTGATCCGGCGGCTCACCTCGCCCAGCTCGCCCACCTGGCGCGAGCTGTCGCCCACGAACTCCTTGAGCTGGACCAGGCGGCGGATCGCCCCGGTGACGACGGCGCGGTTGTGCGCCGCCGTCTCGGCGACGCGCCCGCTCGCCTCGGCCGCGCGCGAGCCGGCCGCCGCCATGTCCACGGTGACGCCGGCGAGCGAGGTCGTGGTCTCGAGTCCCTCGCGGACGAACGATTCCAGCGCGGCCACGTTGGTGGCCACCGACCGCGAGACCTCGGTGAGCGCCGCCGCCGACGCGCGGAGCGACTCGGTGGCCCGGACCAGCGACTCCAGCTGGGAGCCGATCAGCTCCACCGTGCTCATGAGCGGACGCCGCAGCTCGGCGATGTGGATGGCGGTGGCCACCTGGGCCGCGATCGTGGACAGCGCGGCCAGGTCCTTGGGATGGTAGGCGTTGCGCTTGAAGTGGTCGATCTCGATGGTGCCCAGTGTGGCGTCGCCCAGGCGGAGCGGATGGATCACCACGGACTGGACGTCCGGGTGCGGGTCGCTCACCCGGGCGTCGTGCCGGGTGCTGGGGATCACCACGGTGCGGAGCTCGCGCAGCGCGTGCCCCCGGAGCCGCGCGAGGTCGGCCGAGGGAACGCCCCGGTTGGGCCGGCCGGTGGCGCTCCGGTACATCAGCGTCGCTGTCTCCCCGTCGCCCTCGCGCCGGTAGATCCGGAAGTCGCCCCAGTCCAGCAGCCGGTAGGCCATCCGCTCGATCTGCTCCAGCGAGCCCTGCAGGGAGACATTGCTGTTGATCGCCATTTCCATGAGGTGGACCTTGTTCAGGTCCTCCGCGGCGATCGCCTCCTCGAGGATCTTCTTGGTGAGCAGGCCCAGCACGCCGAGCAGCGCCATGACCGCGAACCAGCCCACCGGCGTCAGCGAGCGCACCGCGCCGCACACCACCACCGCGCTGATGATCGTGACCAGGTACGACACGATCTCCCAGCGCAGGATCAGGAGCTGCTCCGCCGGCTCGAGCTTGCTGCGCACCATCAGCGTGAAGTAGAAGAGCGACCGGCTGGTGACGAAGTACGCCGCCACCAGCGTGAAGCCGGCCGGGAGGTAGTCCACCGTGAGCCCCGGGTCGCCGCTCAGCCGGAGCACCAGCGCGTACACGCCGAAGGCCGCCACGAACCCGATGACTTCCCGCCCGGCGTTGACGATCGCGGCGCGCAGCTCCTTGCGGAGCACCAGCGCGTCGCTCGCGATGACGCCCAGCAGGAGTGCGACCACCACCGGGCTCGGGCCCAGCACGATCGCGCCGCTCAGCGCGGCCAGCCCGGTCTGGGTGAGGTAGGAGTACTTGCTGAGCCGGATCGGGGTGACGCGCAGGAGGACGACGGCGCCGGTGAGGAGCGCCGTGCCCGCGAGCTGCCCGGTCCACCGCGTGTCCAGCGCGAGGACGAGCAGCGCCAGCGCCGGCCCGCCGAAACGGAGCGCCTGTCCGTACGCGAACAGCAGGCGCGTCATGGGGAGCTTCATGGGGGGCTAGACGAAGTAGTCGCCAACGACGATGCCATACCTCGAAGGGTTGGTGACCTTCACGATCGAGCGGACGTAGGCGCCCGAGGCGTCCTGCTCGGCGAGGTCCACCTGGCGGCCGGGCAGCGCCTGCATGGCGCCGTCGGCGTCGAGCGCGATGCGCACCAGCGGGCGGTTGAGCTGGCCGGCGTCGGGGTTCGCCGCCGACACCACCGCCACCTCGAGCGTATCGAGGATCACGCAGGTGCCGACCGGGTAGATGCCGATCAGGTTGATCAGCGCCTTCACCAGGACCGGATCATAGCCGCGCCGGGGGTTTTCCCACATCTCGCGCAGGACCTGGTCCGGCTCGATCGGCACCGTCTGGTAGCTGCGCCGCGTGGTGGCCGCGTCGAACCCGTCGGCGACCGAGACGATGCGCGAGAAGATGCCCAGCTGGCGCGGCCGGATCGCCCGGGGATAGCCGGTGAGGTCGGTCTTCATGTGGTGCTCGTGCGCCACCAGGACCGCACGGTAGGGGATCTCGTCGTAGCCGCGCAGGCTGAACAGCGTGAGGGCGCCGAACCAGGGGTGCGCCTGCATGATCCGCCACTCCCGGTCGTCGAGGCCGCTGGTCTTGTTGAGGATCTCGACCGGGATGCGCGCCTTGCCGATGTCGTGCATCAGCGCCGCCATCCCCAGGTCGTAGAGCTGGAGCTTCGACAGCCCGAGCTTCTTGCCCAGGGCCACCGAGAAGATGCAGACATTCACCGAGTGCTGGAAGGTGTACTCGTCGTAGTCGCGGATGGTGGTGAGGCCCATCAGCGAGGTCTCGTTGTTGAGCACCTGGTCCACGATGAGCTG
>CAMLLJ010000013.1 GCA_946480845.1 uncultured Gemmatimonadota bacterium | reverse complement strand
AGGCGGTGAAGGGCGTCACCCAGAAGCTGGGCGGCGTCTTCGGCGAGGGGGTGGTGGATTTCGCCCGCAACGTCGAGGAGAGCGTCAAGAACCTCTGGTCGCCGGGGATGCTCTTCGAGGAGCTGGGCTTCCGCTATTTCGGCCCGATCGACGGGCACGACGTGGCCAAGCTCACCGAGACGCTGCGCTTCGTGCGCGGGATGTCGGGGCCGCGGCTGGTGCACGTGCTCACCCAGAAGGGGAAGGGCTTCAGCTTCGCCGAGTCGAACCAGGAGAAGTGGCACGGCCTCGCCGCCTACGACCCGGAGACCGGCGAGGCGCGGAAGAAGGCGAGCGGCCCACCCACCTGGACCCAGGTCTTCGGTGACGCGCTCACCGGCCTCGCCGCCGAAGTTCCCGAGATGGTGGCGGTCACGGCGGCGATGCCGTCGGGCACCGGCACCAGCACCTTCCAGAAGGCATGGCCGCACCGCTTCTTCGACGTCGGCATCGCCGAGGGGCACGCCGTCACCTTCGCGGCAGGGCTCGCCACGCAGGGGATCCGCCCGGTGGTCGCCATCTACAGCACCTTCCTGCAGCGCGCGTACGACAACATCATCCACGATGTGGCCGTGCAGAAGCTGCCGGTGGTGTTCTGCATGGACCGCGCTGGCCTGGTCGGCGAGGACGGGCAGACGCACATGGGGCTGTACGACATCCCCTACCTGCTCGCCGTGCCCGGGATGACGGTGACGGCGCCGAGGGACGGCGACGAGCTGATCGGCCTGCTCCGCACGGCGCTCGCGCACGACGGCCCGTTCAGCACCCGGTACCCGCGCGATAAGGCGCCGGCCGAGCCGAGCGCGGTGTCGGCGGTGCCCGCCGTGCCCTACGGCACCTGGGACGTCCGCGCGCAGGGGCGCGATATCGCGATCCTGGCGGTGGGCACGATGGTGCAGCCCGCCGAGGACGCGGCGCGCCAGCTCCAGGCCGACGGGCTCGAGTGCACGGTGGTCAACTGCCGCTTCCTCAAGCCGATGGACGAGGCGATGCTGGAGTCGCTGCTGCAGTCGCACCGGACGCTGGTGACGGTCGAGGAGGGCTCGATCGTGAACGGCTTCGGCGCCTGCCTCGCCGAGCGGATGCAGACCACCAATCCCGAGGTGCGCGTGGTGGCCCTGGGCGTGCCGGACCGGCTGATGGAGCAGGCGCCGCGCGCCCAGCAGCTCGAGTCGTTCGGGCTCACGGCGGACGGCATCGCCCGGCGGGTGGCGGCGCTGCACCACGAAGAGTCGCTCGAGCCGCGATGAAGCTCGGCGTCGTCGGGAACCCCCGATACCCCGACCTCGCCGCGGTGCTGGCGCAGCTCGCGCGCGAGGCCCCCGCCCGGGGGCTTTCGCTTTTCACCGAACCGCGCCTCCAGGCGTACTGGCCCGGGCCGGTGCCCGCGTTCGAGCCGCAGGGGCTCGATGCCCTGCTCACCTTCGGCGGAGACGGAACCCTGCTGCGCGGCGCCCGGCTGCTGGATGGCGCGGAGGTGCCGATCCTCGGCGTGAACCTCGGGCGCGTCGGGTTCCTCACCACGGCGGTGCGCGACGGGCTCGCCGCGGCGCTCGACACCCTGGTGGCCGGCAGCTACACGATCGAGTCGCTGCAGGCGCTCACCGCCTCGATCGCCACCGCCGACGGCTCGACGCTGCAGCGGCGCAGCGCGCTCAACGACGTGGTGCTGCACAAGAGCGGAGTGGCGCGTGTGGTGCGGATGAACGTGTACATCGACGGCATCAATGTCGGGCCCTACAGCGCCGACGGCATCATCATCGCGACGCCGACCGGCTCGACGGCCTACTCACTGAGCGCGGGCGGGCCGGTGGTGGTGCAGGGGGTCGAGGGGCTGGTGGTGACGCCGATCTGCGCCCACACGCTGGCGGTGCGCCCGCTGGTGGTGCGCGCCACCTCCACCATCGTGGTCGAGCCGATGCCCGAATGGGCGTCCGACGTCCTCGTCTCGTTCGACGGGCAGACCGAGTCGCCGCTGGCCGCGGGCGAGCGGGTGGAAGTGCGCCGCGCCGACGGGCGGGTGCGCATCATCCGGCTGGACGGCGAGAACTGGTTCGCGCGCATGCAGCGGAAGCTGCACTGGGGCGACCTGTCGGGGCGCCGGGAAGTGAGATGATCGCCGAGCTCAGGGTGCGCGACCTCGCCACCATCGCGGACGTGACGCTCCCGCTCGGCGGCGGGCTCAACGTCCTCACGGGCGAGACGGGGGCGGGCAAGTCGATGCTCATCGACGCGCTCGCCCTTCTCCTTGGCGAGCGGGCGGAGAGCGGCCTGGTGCGGCCCGGCGCCGGCAAGGCGGTAGTGGAAGGGGCCTTCGAGGGCCTCGACCGCGCCACGGCGACGCGGATCGAGGCGCTCGGGCTCGACGTCGAGGACGGCCGCGTCATCGTGCGGCGCGAGGTGTCGGCCGAGGGGCGCTCGCGCGCCTGGGTGAACGGCAGCCCGACCACGGCGTCGGTGCTGGCCCGGCTGGGCGCCCTGGTCGTGGACCTGCACGGGCAGCACGAGACCCAGTCGCTGCTGCACGCGGAGGCGCAGCGCGAGATCCTCGACGCCTTCGCCGGCGCGGAGGCCGAGCGCGCAGCGGTGGCCGAGACGCACCGGACCGTCTCGGCGCTCTCGGCTGAGGAGCAGGAGCTGCTGCGCCGGCGCGACGAGGTCCGGAAGCGGGCCGACTACCTGCGGCACGTCGTCGCCGAGATCGAGGCGGCCGGCATCAAGGCGGGCGAGGACGAGGCGCTGCAGGTCGAGGCGCGGCGCCTCTCCCAGGCGGGATCGCTCGGCGCGCTGGCGCGGCGGATCGCCGACGCACTGGAGGGCGGCGAGGGGAACGCGATCGGCGGGATCGCGGCCGCGGACAAGGCGCTGGGGGCGCTCGAGAAGGTGGACCCGGCGTGCGGCGCGTGGCGGGAGATGCTGGACAGCGCGTATGCGAACCTGAGTGAGGTCGCCCGGCTCGCCGGGGCGTACGCGGACGAGATCCAGGAGGATCCCGCGCGGCTCGCCGCCGTCGAGCAGCGCCGCGACCTGCTCTTCCGCCTGATGCAGAAGCACGGCGCCACGCTCGAGGCCGTGGTCGAGACGGGGCGCGAGGCGGCGCGCGAGCTCGACCTGCTGGACACGGCGGAGCTGGACCTGCGCACACTGGCGGCCCGGCGCTCGGCCGCCGACGCGGCGCTCGCGGCGGCGGCTGCCGCGCTTTCGGCACGCCGCGGCGATGCCGCGGAGCGGCTCGCGCGGGCGGTGAACCGGCTCCTGCCGAGCCTCGGGCTCCCCGGCGGGAAGCTCGCGGTGGCGCTCGCGCCGCTGCCCGGGCCGACGGCACTGGGCCAGGAGTCGATCGCGTTCACGGTGCAGCTCAACGTGGGGATCGATGCGCGGCCGCTCGCGCGCGTGGCCTCCGGCGGCGAGCTGTCGCGGCTCATGCTCGCGCTGAAGGTGGTGCTGGCCCGCCACGACGCGGTGCCGACGCTGGTCTTCGATGAAGTGGACCAGGGCATCGGCGGGGAAGTCGGGGCGCAGGTCGCCTCGGCGCTCGCGCAGGTGGCGGCGGGTCACCAGGTGCTGGTGATCACGCACCTGCCGCAGATCGCGGCGCGCGCCGACCGGCACCTCCTGGTGGCCAAGGAGGCGCGGCGCGGGATCGCGACCAGCACGGTGGAGGTGATCCACGGCGAGGACCGGGTCACCGAGGTGGCTCGCATGCTCGGCGACACCGAGGGCGATGCCGCGCGGCGGCACGCGCAGGAGCTGCTCGCCGGGCCGGCCAGGCGCGCGCAGAGGAAATAGCATGGACCCGAGGCGGAGCCCGGCACTGGATACCGCGACCTCGAGCGCCGCGCTGGCGCTCTATGCGCGGACCTTCGGTGATGCGCCGACGGTCATCGCCTCCGCTCCCGGCCGCATCAACCTCCTCGGCGAGCATACCGACTACAACGGCGGACCGGTGCTGCCGCTCGCCATTTCGCGCCGCACCACGATCGCCGCCGGGCCCGCGGAGGGCTGGGACTTCGTCTCGGCGAGCGAGGGCCGGGCCGCCGGGCTCGACATCGCCGCGCCGATGGGCGCCGGCTGGAGCGACTACGTACGTGCCGCGCTGCGCGAGCTGCAGGCGCTGGGGAAGGCCCCGGACGGCGCGCACATCGCCGTGACGAGCACCGTGCCGGTGGGCGCGGGGCTCTCCAGCTCGACCGCGCTCACGGTCGCGGCCGGGGCGGCGCTCCTCGAGCTGGGCGGCGGCGGGCTCGACCTGCAGGCCCAGATCGCGCTGGCCTACCGCGCCGAGCACGACCAGGTCGGCGTGCGGGGCGGGCGGATGGACCAGACGATCTCGGTGCTGGGGCGGAAGGGCCATGCGATGCTGTACGAGACCGGCAGCGGGGAGATCACCATGGTCCCGATGCCGGCCCCGGTATACGTGGCCGAGACCGGCGTCGAGCACCAGCTTGCCGGCGGCTCGCTGAACGCCCGGCGGCTGGAGTGCGAGCAGGCACTCACGACGCTCCAGCGCCGCTGGCCCGGGCTCGGGGCGCTGGCGGCGATCCCGCTCGCCGATCTGGCCGAGGCGGAGTCGCTGCTCGAGGACCCCTTTCGCCGCCGTGTCCGCCACGTCGTCACCGAGACCGGGCGCACCCGGCAGGCCGCGGAGGCACTGGCGGCGGGAGACCTGGAGCGCGTGGGGCAGCTGCTCGTGGAGGGGCAGGCATCGCTGGCGCAGGACTACGAATCGAGCATCGACGAGGCCGAAGTCCTGGTGCGCTCCGCCGTGGAGCATGGGGCGCTCGGCGCGCGGCTCACCGGCGCGGGGTGGGGCGGGGCGGTGCTGGTGCTGGCGCCGGCCGGTGTGGGAGAAGGGGAGCGCATCATGCAGGGCGTGTCCGATGCGTTCGAGTCGCGCTTCGGCCGCCGCCCGGCCACCTGGAGGACTCGCGCATCCGATGGGCTCCGGCTGGAGTCACTGCCGACCGGGTAGGCCGTATATTCCCCAACCGACCGCCCCGCCCGGGTGGCGAAACTGGCAGACGCAAGGGACTTAAAATCCCTTGGGGAGCAATCCCCGTGTGGGTTCGATCCCCACCCCGGGCATCCGACCGCACCACCCGTTCAGCCCACCGGCACCTTCCGCTGCTTCACCGACCCGCCCGTTTGCTCCCGGACACGAATTGCGAGCTTGTTACGTAATTGAAGCGTAGTTCCTCCTCGCGATCCCGAACGGTGGAGTGCCCATGATTTCCTCTCCCTGGGTGGACGGCGGCGTGCAGCCGGCATCCGGTCCGGCCCGGAGTGCGCATCGCGTGCTGGCGATCGCCGGCGAGCCGGCGTTCACCCTCCGCCTCCGGCAGGACATGGAAATGGCCGGCCACCTGCTGGCGGCGGTGGACTCCGCCGAGTCGGGTGTCGTCACCGCGCACGCGATCCAGCCCGACGTCATCGTGGCGGACCTGCGCATCGTCGAGCGGGACGGCGTCTCGGCGATCCCCGCGATGCGCGCCGCGGGCGTCTCAGTGCCGATGCTGCTGATCGGCACCGCCCCGGCCGGCGGCACGATCGAGGGATTCCGCATCGGCACCGACGAATTCATCCGGCTCCCCGTGTCGCTGCTCGATCTCCATGCGCGCATCGACTTCATGCTGCGCCGGCTCAGCAATGCGCCGCCGGCCGGCGGCGAGTTGCCGGTGGCGCGGAGCGGCGGGTCCGCGCGGTTCCGGATCGGCGAGGTCGAGGTCTTTCCCGCACGCCGGGTCGTGGTGCGGAACGGCGCGCCCATTCCGCTCACCCACAAGGAATTCGGCCTGCTGATGGCGCTGGTGGCGGCGGGCGGTGCGGTGGTCTCGCGGCACGAGCTGCTGCGCCAGGTCTGGGGCCGGATGGACGGTCCGCCCACCCGCACGGTCGAGGCGCACGTGCTGAAGCTGCGCAACAAGGTCGAATCGGACGGGCGCCGCCCGCGCCACATCCTCGCGGTGCCCAAGGTGGGGTACCGGTTCCAGCAGTAGGCGGCCGCCCGCCGCCGCTGTGCAGGCGCGGGGCTCCGCGGCGTCCTCAGCAGTCGAGAGGCCGCCCGCACCGCCCCGAGCCTCGCCACGGCGACGAGGAGCCGCCATGCTTTCCATCTCCGGTCTGGCGGCGGCACTGCTGGTCGCCGCCTGCGCCAGCACCGCGCCCGAAGCGCCTGCCCCCACCCGCGTCCTCTTCATCGGCAACAGCCTCACCTCGTACAACAACCTGCCCGGCATCGTCGAGGCGATGGGCCGCGCCCGCGGCGTCGAGCTCGACGTGCACTCGGTGCTGCGCAACAACGCGAGCGTGCAGGATCACTGGGACGAGGGCACGGCGCGCCGCATCGTGGAGAGCGAGCGCTGGGACTTCGTCGTCTTCCAGCACGGGCCGTCGGCCTCGGAGGACGGGCGCGTGGCCCTGCGCGAGGCGATGGCGCTCTTCGCGCCGAAGGTCCGCGCCGCGGGCGGCGTGCCTGCGCTCTACATGGTGTGGCCCTTCGCCAGCCGTCCGCAGGACTTCGACCGGGTGCGGGAGACCTACGCGCTCGCGGCGCAGGACGTGGGCGGGCTCTTCCTTCCAGCCGGCGAAGCGTGGCGCGCCGCATGGCGAGAAGACGCCGCGATCGAGCTCTACCTGCCCGACGGACTGCACCCGACGCCGGCCGGCTCGTACGCCGCCGCGCTGGTCATCTACGCCGGGATTACCGGGACCAGCCCCATCGGACTGCCGGCAACGCTGACGGTCCGCGGTGCCGCCATCGCACTCCCGCCGGGGGTGGCGGCGATCCTGCAGCGCGGCGCCGCGGCAGCGCTCGCGGCGGAGGCGGCATCACAGGGGGCCGTGCTCCGCACCCGGGCCGACTCGGCGCAGGCGGCGCGCACTGCCTGGCGCGCGGCCATGCGCGCCTACCGCGCCGACAGTTTCGATGTGGCGCGCGCGCGTGGCGCGGAGGCCCGGGCCGCCTGGCCCACGCAGCCCGCCTACGTCCATGGCCTGGCCGCTCTCTCGGCGCGGACCGGGAATGCCGCCGAGGCGGCGCGCTGGCTCGCGGCGTACGCGGACCTGGGTGCGGGCGCCGACATCGCCAGTGACGACGATTTCGCACCGGTGCGCGACTCCGCCGCCGTCCGGGCGGCCGCCGCGCGCGCCGCGGCAAACCTGGCGCCGGCGGCGCGGAGCACCGTCGCGTTCCGGGTTCCCGGGGCCGACAACTTTCCCGAGGGGATCGCCTGCACCGCGCAGCGGACCTGCTATCTCACCAGCGTCCGCCACGGGAAGGTGATCCGGGTCAGCGCCGACGGTGCCGCGACGGACGCGATCCGGTCCGGCCAGGACGGTGTGACCGGTGCGCTCGCGGTGGCCCTCTCCTCCGACGGGCGAACCCTCTGGGTCACCTCGGCGGCCATTCCCCAGTATGCGGGCTATCGTGCCGCCGACAGCCTCGTGGCGGCAGTGCATGCCTTCTCGCTGCCGTCGGGGACGCTGCAGCGCCGGCTGGCGTTTCCGGCCGGCTCGGGCCAGCACCAGCCCGGTGACGTCTTCGTCGCGCGGAGCGGCGAGGTCTTCGTCTCCGACAGCCGCCAGCCGTTCCTCTACCGGGTGCCCCGCACCGGCGACACGCTCGAGGTGTTCGCCACCGATCCGCAGTTCCGCTCGCTGCAGGGCGTGACCGAGAGCGCGAACGGGCGCGAGCTCTACGTCGCCGACTATTCGCACGGCATCTTCGCCATCGACCGCGCCACCCGCACCGCGCGTCCGGTGCCGTCGCCGGAGGGCGCGACGGTCCTCGGGGTCGACGGCCTGGCGCGGCATGGGGACCTGCTGATCGGGGTGCAGAACGGGATCGCGCCGCCGCGGGTGATCGGCATGCGGCTCTCGGCCGACGGCTCGCGCATCACCCGGGTCGAGCTGCTCGACCGCAACCTGCCGGTCGCCGACCAGCCGACCATCGGGTCCGTCGTGGGGAAGGAGTTCCTGTACGTGGCCAACAGCCATTGGGAGCACTACGACGACGCGGGGCGGCCGAGGCCGGGGGCGCGGCTGGCGGAGGCGACGGTTCTCCGTCTGCCGTTGCCGTGATATCCTTCAGGCGTGCATCCGATTCGCGAAGCGCGCCTCCGACCTGAATTCGCCGACCTCTACGACGGGCTCACCCCCGGAGTCTGGTACGCGGCCGCGACCGTGGCGGAGTTCCTGATCACCCGCGCCGCGACGCTGCAGGCCTCCGACGACGCGCCGCAGCGGCGGCTCACCACCGAGCACTTCGAGTTTCGCGGCGGGTCGCCCTCAGGCGGGCCCGGTCGCCCCCGGCGGGACGGGGACTAGCCCCCGGAGCAGCTCGCGCGCGGCGGCCACGTCGGCGATCCGGATCGGCGCGCGGCTCTCGGTCGGCCCGACATGGATGGCGATCGCGCCCTCGGGCAGCGCCGCAAAGAGGTCCTCGTCGGTCCGGTCGTCTCCCATCGCCAGCACCAGCCCCGTCCCTGCCAGCCCGTCCGCCGCGTCCGACACAATGGCGCCCTTGTGGATCCCCCTGGGCCGCACCTCGAGCACCTTGGCGCCGCGCAGGATGTCCAGCTCCAGCTCTGCAGCGAGGGGCTCGAGCTCCGCGGCCAGCACCGCCGCCTGCCGCTCGCCCAGCTCCTCCTCGGCCATCCGGTAGTGCCAGGCGAGCCCCGCGGTCTTCTGCTCGACCAGCGCGCCGGGTGTCTGCTCGGCGCGGTCGTGCATGATCGCGAGGAGACGGTCCCGCGGGAGCATCCGCTCCAGCTCGACGCGGGTCCACCGCTCCGCCCCCGCGCCGCGGGACCAGAGCCCATGCTCCGCGTGCAGCGCCACCGGCAGCGCCCCCAGCCACTCGTCGAGCTGCGGCCGAGACCGGCCGCTCACGATGTGCAGGTCGGTGGCCGGCCGGGCCGCAAGTGCGGAGAGCAGCGAGAGCAGGTCGGCGTCAGGGGCGGCATCGCGCGGCATGCCCGTGAAGGGCACCAGCGTCCCATCGTAGTCGAGCAGCAGGACCAGCGGGCTGGCCTCGCGCGCGCGGGCCAGCGCGGCCTCGACCACCTCCGGCGGCGAGACCGGCGACGCCCCGCGGCAGCGGTCGGTGCCCGGTGCCGGGCGCAGATCCCCGAGGAAGGAGACTGCCCAGGCCTCGGCGGTCGCCGCGGCCACGTGCTCGCGGAGCGCCTGCATCCGCGCGCGCCGCTCCCGCTCGCTCATGGTGAGCGCGCGATGCAGGGCGTCCGCCGTGCCGTCCACGTCGTACGGATTCACCAGCACCGCCTCGGTCAGCTCCTCGGCCGCGCCGGTGAACTCGCTCAGCACCAGCACGCCGCCGAGGTCGGTGCGGGAGGCCACGAATTCCTTGGCGACGAGGTTCATCCCGTCGCGGAGCGGCGTCACGAACATCACGTCGGCGGCGACATAGAGCGCCGACAGGTCGTTCTCGTCGAGGCTCCGGTAGACATAGCTCACCGGCGTCCAGCTCGGCGTCCCGAAGGCGCCGTTGATGCGGCCGATGGTGGCTTCCACCTGGGTTCGGAACTCGCGATAGCTCCGTACGGCCTCGCGCGAGGGGACCACGACCTGGATCAGCCGCACCTTGCCGTGCAGCTCGGGATGGCGCACCAGCAGCCGCTTGAACGCGAGCAGGCGGCGCGGGATCCCCTTGGTGTAGTCGAGCCGGTCCACGCCGGCCACCACCTGCGCGCCGTCACTGGTGAGCGCCTGCGCCTCGGCGCGCACCTCGGGCCTCGCGGCGAGCGCTCCATAGTGCTGCGCGTCGATCCCGATCGGATAGGCCTTGGCGATCACGTCCCGGCCGCCGTGCCGGACCACGCCGCCCCCGGCCTGCGCCGCCAGCAGCGCGCGCACCGAGGCCTGGAAATGGTCGGCGTAGGACTGCGTGTGGAAGCCGACGATGTCCGCGCCGAGCATCCCTTCGAGCACCTGGCGCCGCCAGGGGAGGATCCGGAAGATGTCCGGCGCCGGGAAGGGCACGTGCAGGAAGAAGCCGATCCGTGCGCCCGGGAAGCGCCGGCGCAGCAGCTCGGGGACCAGCATGAGCTGGTAGTCGTGCACCCAGATCTCGTCTCCCTCGCGCCAGTATTCGGCCACCCGGTCCGCGAAGCGCTCGTTGACTGCCGCGTAGGTGCCCCAGTGCTCCGGAGAGAGCGGCAGGCGCTCGGCCTGGTAGTGCAGGAGCGGCCAGAGCACGCCGTTGGCGACCTCCTCGTAGTACTCCCGGATCTCGCGCCCGCTCAGCCGCACCGGCACGCAATCCAGCTCCCGGAGCCGCTCCTCGAGCTCCGCCGAGTAGCGGCGCCCCAGCTCGCTGGCGGGGCCGGGCCACCCGATCCAGAGCGTCGGCGTGGAGCGCGTGGCCCCGGACAGCGCGGTGGCGAGCCCGCCCACGCTGCGCTCGACCTCGAGCTCGCCGCCGGCTTCGCGCGCCGTGATCGGCAGGCGGTTGGAGACCAGGATGATGCGCGAGCCCGTCACGTCCACGCCCGCACCCTCCCGTCGCGCGCCTCCAGGAGCTCGCCGATGGTCATCGCGGCGTGGATGAGGCCGACGTGCGTATAGGCCTGGGGAAAGTTCCCGAGCAGCGCGCCGGTGGCCGGGTCCACGTCCTCGGAGAAGAGTCCCACGGGGTTGGCGTAGGCGGCGACGCGGTCGAAGATGGTGATGGCATCCTCGAGGCGTCCCATGAGCGCCAGCGCCTCCGCCCACCAGAACGAGCAGATGGTGAATGCGCTGGTGGTGGCGCCGAAGTCGTCGGCGTTCCGGTAGCGCAGCATGAGGCCGCCGTCCACCAGCAGCCGCTCGTAGGCCTCGACGGTCGAGACGAAGCGCGGGTCGCGCCCGTCCAGCAGGCCGATCGTCGGCAGCAGCAGGTTCGACGCGTCCGGGAAATCCCCGCCGAGCGACTGGGTGAAGTACCCGCGGCCGGCGTTGAAGCCGTGCTCGAGCACGTACTGCTGCTCGGCATCGGCGACGCGCATCCATTCGTCGGCCGTGGCGTCGTGGCCGAACCGGCGCGCGAGGTTGGCGCCGCGCCGGGCCGCCACCCAGCACATCGCGCGGGAGAAGGTGTAGTTCTTGAAGATGCTGCGGAACTCCCAGATGCTCGTGTCGGGGCGCGCCGCCGACTCGATCGCCTGCTGCACCAGGCGCCGGATGAGCGGGAAGTACGACGCCGGCTGGTCGTGCACCATGCGCGGGTCGGTGAGCTGGGTCTCGAGGCAGAGGATGATCTCGCCCATGAGGTCGTGCTGGGCCTGCTCGTACGCCGCGTTACCGATGCGCACGTGCCCGTTGCCGCCGAAGCCGGCGAGGTGCGGCAGGAACGACTCGGTGAGCTCGCGGCCGCCGTCGATGCCGTAGACCGGCTGCAGCGGCCCGGCCTCCGTCACGTCGCGCAGGAACCGGGTGAGCTGCTCGCCTTCCCAGACCTGCCCGAGCCGGCGCAGTGCCTCCACGGTGAAGGCGGAGTCGCGCAGCCAGCAGAAGCGGTAGTCCCAGGTCCGCGGCGTGCCCATGGCCTCGGGGATGCTGGTCGTCGTCGCGGCGATGATGGCGCCGGTGTCATGGTAGGCGTGCAGCTTGAGGCAGAGCGCCGAGCGAAGGACCGTCTCCGCCGCGAAGGTGGGGAGCGCGCAGGAGCGGGCCCAGGCGCGCCACCCCGCCACGGTGCGTTCGAGGTCGTGCTGGACGCTGGCGTAGGTCGGCACCGCGTCACGTGGGCCCCAGGAGAGGCAGAAATAGATCGGGCGGGAGAGGACGAACGGCCGCCGCGCCACGACGTAGGGCACCGGGACGTTGGTGGCCAGGTGCAGCGGCACCGACGCGCCGCTCACCTCGACGCCGTTCGTCGTCTCGCGCATGTGGACGGCGGCGCGCGCGTAGTCGGGCCGGGGATCGAAATCGATCACGATCTGCGGCTGGCCCCGGAGCGGGCGCACCACGCGCACGATCTCGATCGGCACGCGGACGCCGAGACCGGCCGGGATCCGGGGCGCGAAGTCGATGACCTCCCAGTCGCCGTCCTCCGCCGTGAACACGCCGCGCACGACGTTGGTGTTGACGAGGTACCCGAGCTGGCCGGCGATCTCGCCCGACGCGTGCAGGATCCGGAAGGTGCCCCCGTTGTCGTGGTCGAGCAGGCGGCCGAAGATCGAGGGCGAGTCGAAGCGCGGCAGGCAGAGCCACTCGATCGCGCTCGTGGGCGAGACGAGCGAGAGGAGGCGGCCGTTGCCGTAGACGGCGTGGTCGAGGCGCGGAGGCCGGAGTGCGGGATCCATCTTGGAAGGGCTACCCCGAATCGCTCCCATGCGCAACCAGCGCCGCGCCCATGCGGTCACTCGTCACAAACCGGCCTCGGCTAGGTTTGTCGGATGTCCTTTCCCGGCGCGAGCTGGTCTCACTCCTCCACGCGGTTCGCCGTCTCGTCGGATCACGCGACGGCGATCGAGCTCTGCCTCTTCGCCGGCGACGCGCCGGACGCCGCGGAAGCGCGGATGCCGCTCGAGCGCGGGGCGGGGAGCCGCTGGGAGCTCACCGTGCCGGGCATCGCACCCGGGCAGCGCTACGGCTATCGCGCGCACGGCCCCTATGCGCCGGAGGCGGGCCACCGCTTCAACCCCGCGCGCCTGCTGATCGACCCCTGTGCGCGGGCGGTCGCCGGTTCGCTGGCGTGGAGCGACACGCTCGCGGGCTATCACCCGGAGGGCGGGCCGGACGGCCCCAGGCCCGATCCGCGGGACACCGCGGGGCTGGTGCCGCGTTCGGTGGTGATCGATCCCGCCTTCGACTGGCAGGGCGACCGCGGGCCGGCAACCCCGTGGGAACGCACCGTCATCTACGAATGCCACGTCCGCGGCATGACGATGCGGCATCCGGGCGTGCCGGAGCACCTGCGCGGCACGTTCCTGGGCCTCTCGAGCGAGCCGGTGATCGAGCACCTGCTCGGACTCGGCGTCACGGCGGTCGAGCTGCTGCCGGTCTTCCATGCCGCGACCGACCGCCATCTCGCCCGGCTCGGATTGACCAATTACTGGGGCTACAATCCGGTCTGCTTCTTCGCGCCGGACGCGCGCTTCGCGACCGGGGCCGGCGGGGAGCAGGTATGGGAGTTCAGGGAAATGGTGCGCCGCCTGCACCGGGCGGGGATCGAGGTGCTGCTCGACGTGGTGTACAACCACACGGTCGAGGGCGACCACACCGGCCCGACGCTCGGCCCGCGCGGGCTCGACAATGCGGCGTGGTACCGGCTCGACCCGCTCGATCCGCGGCGGACGGTCGACCTGACCGGCTGCGGCAACACCCTCGCCACTGGCGGGGGCCTGGTCCCGGAGATCGTCCTGGCCAGCCTGCGCTACTGGGTCGAGGAGATGCACGTGGACGGGTTCCGCTTCGACCTCGCCGCGGTGCTCGGCCGGCGGGAGGGCGGGTTCGATCCGGGCGCGCCGCTGCTCGAGGCGATCGGGCGGGACCCGGTGGTCTCCCGTGTGAAGCTGATCGCCGAGCCCTGGGACCTGGGCCCGCACGGCTATGCCGCGGGGCGCTTCCCGCCGGCCTGGTCGGAGTGGAACGACCGCTTCCGCGACGGTGCGCGCCGATTCTGGGCCGGGATGCCGGGCACCGCCGCCGAGCTGGCGTCGCGGCTGGCCGGGAGCAGCGACATCTTCCACGGCCGCTCCCCGATGGCGAGCATCAACCTGGTGACCAGCCACGACGGTTTCACCCTGCACGACCTGGTGAGCTACGAGCGGAAGCGGAACGAGGCGAACGGGGAGGACAACCGCGACGGCCACGATGCGAACTGGAGCCGGAACTGGGGGGAGGAGGGTCCATCCGCGTCACCGCGTGTCCTGCACCTGCGCGAGCGCGCGGCGCGGAACTTCATCGCGACGCTCGCCCTGTCCCAGGGCGTGCCGATGCTCGCCCATGGCGACGAGATGGGCCGCACCCAGGCCGGCAACAACAACGCCTACTGCCACGACGGGCCGCTCACCTGGATCGACTGGGACCTCACGCCCTCGGGGCGCGAGCTGCTGGCATTCACCCGCGCCGCCTTTGCGATCCGGGCGGCGAACGCCGCATTCCGGCAGGGCCGGTTCCTCGCGGACGCCGACGTGAGCTGGCGCCGGCCGGACGGCGAGCCGATGCGCGAGGCGGACTGGGCCGACCCGTCGGTGCACGCCTTCGCCATGCACCTGGGACCGGGGGATCCGGCCGCCGGGGCAGTGATCCTGCTGCTGAACGGGGGCGGCCGGGCGCGGACCTTTGCGCTTCCCGGCGAGGACGGGCCGGCCTGGCGGCCGCTGCTCACGTCGGTGCCCGGGCATGCGCCGACGGCCCCATTGGACCAGGTGACACTGGTGCCGCATTCGTTCATGCTGCTCGGGCCGGCCCGCGGTCCCGACGCGCCGGGAGACGCCTCGTGAGTGAACCCAGCCTGTCCGATCTCCGCCCCGTTCCGCCGGGCGGCCCCGTCTCGCTCACCGATGCGGACGCGGACGTTCGCAGTCCCGACAAGGGCGCGCTCAAGGAGGAGCTGTCCGGCCTGCGGAAGCGCATCGCCGAGGTGCAGGAGGCCTTCCATGCCGACGGCCGCCACGCGCTGCTGGTCGTCTTCCAGGGGCGGGACGCGTCCGGCAAGGACGGGACGATCGGTGCCGTCTTCACGGGGGTGAACCCGCAGGGCGTCCGCGTCACGGCCTTCCGGCAGCCGAGCGCCGACGAGCTGGCGCACGACTTTCTCTGGCGCGTGCACCACGCCGTCCCGCCGCGCGGCATGATCGGCCTGTTCAACCGCTCGCACTATGAGGACGTGCTGGTGGTCCGGGTGAACGAGCTGGTGCCGCGCGCCGTGTGGGAGGACCGCTACCAGCGCATCAACGACTTCGAGCGCCACCTCGCGGCCAACGGCGTCGTCATCCTCAAGTTCTTCCTGCACATCTCCCGCGAGGAGCAGCGGGAGCGGCTGATCGAGCGGCTCGACGATCCGCGGAAGAACTGGAAGTTCAATGCGGGGGACCTGGCGGAGCGGGCGCGGTGGGATGCCTACACGGAGGCGTACGAGGCGGCGCTGGCGCGTTGCAGTACGCCGGAGGCGCCGTGGTACGTGGTGCCCGCCGATCGGAACGCCGTGCGAAACGTCCTGGTGGCGCGCACGGTGCTGGCGGCGCTGGAGCGGCTCGAGCCGGCGTTCCCGCCGGCCACGCCCGAAGCGCTGGAGCTCCGGGCCACGATCCGCTGAGCGCTACATGTTGCCGTCGGGACCGACGATCACGAAGGTGAGCGTGTTGCCGAGCACGAAGTAAGGCAGTCCCCCGGAGGCGCGCCGGGCGAGCACCGACATCAGGGCGGGGCTGTTCGTCGTCACGATGACGCCGGCCTGCATGGCGCCGCCGCCGCCGGCGGACTGCTCCCAGTCGAAGGTGTGGTGCAGCCGGGTGAAGCTGAAGCCGCTCCTGAGGTAGGGATCGAGGCTTGGCGGGTTGACGCCGGCCGGCGCATCGGGCGGGAACGACTCGTTGTCGGCCCAGTAATTGTAGGCGGCGAGCCGGATGACGTTGAGCTCCGAGACGATCCCGGACGCGACCGCGTGGTTCCGCACGTCGATGTAGCGCAGCACCCCGATCGCCGCGAGCACGCCGATCACGATCATGACGATCAGCAGCTCGATGATGGTGAACCCCTCGCGGCGCCTCATCGCTGGCCCCTCCGCTGGATGACCGTGTAGCTGTTGGCGACGAACTCGCGCACCGGGTCGGTGGAGCGGAGCGTCAGCGAGACGCCGCCGTTCCGGCCGCGGAGCACGAACTGGTCGGCGCCGACCCGCTCGTAGCTGATGCCCTGCATCGGCGCGCCCACCTCGTCGAGCGACTGGGGCAGGCGGCCGTTGGCCTGGCGGTAGCGGTCGATCCGCTGGAACTGCATGGCCATGCCGAGGCGGAGGCTCGCGTCCTGGAGCGCGGCGTTCTCGGGCGGCATGCCGCGCTCGAAGAGCCACGCCGGCCGGACCGCGCCGAGGTAGCCGATGGTGCCGAAGAGCACCAGCAGGGCGAGCATGGCGACCGGGTGCAGCAGCCATTTCCGCTGCCGGCGACGCTCGACCGGCTTCCCGCGCTGCTCCGCGTCGGCCTTGATGACCTGGTCGAACGCGTCGAGCAGCGCCCGTTTCTCGGGGGTCGGTGCGCCGGGCGACGGCTGGGTCGGCGTGGTCACGGGGCGGGCGCGCGCTGCAGCGCCGCGTTGACTTCGTCGGGGAAGGTGCGGATGTCGATCGGCTTGGTGATGTAGCCGTCGAAGCCCGCGCCGAGCGCGCGCTCGCGGTCGCCGGTCATCGCGTGGGCCGTCAGCGCGATCACCCGCCGTCCCGCGTGCGCGGACTGGCGGATCTCGCTCAGCAGCGCGAAGCCGTCCTTGCCGGGCAGCTGGATGTCCATCAGCACGAGGTCGGGGCAGTGCGCGTCGAGCGCTTCCGGCAGGCCCTCGCCGCCGGCGAGCGGCACGACCTCGTGCCCCTTCAGCGACAGCAGGGTCCGGAACAGCTTCATGTTGTCCGGGCTGTCCTCGACGATCATGATGGTGGCCACTGAGGGGCCTCCGTTGAGAAAGCGGTCTGGTATAAGTACAATCGTCCCGTCCGGCGGGCAAACCACCGGAGCCACGCAGGTCCCGCGCGGAGGCGGTCCATGAATGTCGGAGGCACCGTCCGCGTCCCGGGCGACAAGAGCATCACCCACCGGCTGCTGATGCTGGCCGCGATGGCCATGGGCAGGAGCCACGTGGGCGGCGCCCTGACCTCGCTGGATGCAAGGTCCACCGCACGATGCCTCCGTGCGCTGGGCGCGGCAGTCTCGCCCCTCCGGCCGGGCTCCGCCGTGGAGATCCGCGGTTCGGGCCGGCTGCGTGCCCCGGAGGCCCGGCTCGACTGCGGGAATGCGGGCACGGCGGCCCGGCTGCTGCTCGGGTTGCTCGCCGCGCACCGGTTCCGGGCCACGCTGACGGGGGATGCGTCGCTCCGCCGCCGGCCGATGCGGCGCGTGACGGAGCCGCTCGAGCGCATGGGAGCACGGTTCGTGCCGGACCACGCCGATACCCTCCCGCTGACCGTGCGTGGGGGAACGCTCGGCCCGCTCCGGTGGGAGCTGCCCGTCTCCAGCGCGCAGGTGAAGGGCTCGCTGCTCTTCGCCGCCATGGCCGCAGGGCAGCCCCTCTCCTTCCGCGAGCCGGGCGGCCGCTCGCGCGACCATTCCGAGCGCCTCCTCCGCGCGTTCGGCTTCGGCCTCGAGGAACGCGACGGCTGGGTCCACTTCTCGCCCACCGGCCGGATCCAGCCCTTCGACATCCAGGTTCCCGGCGATCCCTCCTCGGCCGCCTTCCTCGTGGGTGCGGCGTTGCTCGCGGAGTCCGGCGAGCTGGCCATCACCGGCGTCGGCCTCAACCCGACCCGCACCGGATTCCTCGCGGTGCTGGAGCGGATGGGCGCGCGGGTGCGCAGCGAGAACGTCGGGGACGCCTGTGGCGAGCCGGTGGGCGACCTCTGCGTCGGCCCCGCATCGCTCAATGGCACCGTGGTGACGGCGTCGGTGATCCGGTCGCTGGTGGACGAGGTCCCGCTCCTCGCCGTACTCGCCTCGCGCGCGGCGGGCGCGACGGTGTTCCGCCAGGTCGGGGAGCTCCGGGTGAAGGAAAGCGACCGGCTCGCGCTCATCGCCGCAAACCTGCGCGCGCTTGGCGCGCGCGCCGAGGTGGCGGGCGAGGACCTGCACGTCGAGGGCGGCGACGCGCCGCCGCGGGGACGTGTGCGGACCGACGGCGATCACCGGCTCGCCATGGCGTTCGCGGTGCTGGGGACCCTGCCGGGCGCGCGTGTCACCGTGGATGACCCCGGCTCCGCGGACGTGAGCTTCCCGGGGTTCGCAGAGGCGCTCCGCTCGGTGCGCCGGAGCGCGCGGTGACCGGCGGGGTCATCGCGATCGACGGCCCGTCGGCATCGGGCAAGTCGAGCACCGCGCGCGCCGTGGCCGAAGCCCTGGGATTCGCGCACCTCGACTCCGGGGCGCTCTATCGCGGTGTCACGCTGGTGGCGCTGCGCGAGGCGGCGCGCGAAGGCGTGGAGGGCGACCCGCTGACCCTGGGCGCCGAAGCGATCCTCAGGGCCGCGGAGGACCGCGGGCTGATGCTGCAGCCGGACGGCGCCGGGTTCGCCGCCTATCTCGACGGCGAGCCGGTGGACGCGGTACTCCGCGCCGCCGACGTGACCCGCAGCGTCTCGGCGGTGAGCGCGATCCCGGTGGTGCGCGAATGGGTCAACACGCGGCTCCGGCAGCTGGTGCGCGCCGGGCGCGACGTGGTGGTGGATGGGAGGGACATCGGCACCGTGGTCTTTCCCGATGCCGACCTCAAGGTCTTCCTGACCGCGACGCCGGAGGCGCGCGCCGGCCGGCGACTGAGCCAGCGAGGCGCGCGCCTCGCGCCGGAGGACCTCGACCGCGAGGCCGCCGCGCTCGCCCGGCGCGACGCCGCCGATTCCGCGCGCGAAGTGGCGCCGCTCCGGCGCGCCGAGGATGCCGTGGACCTCGATACCACCTCGATGACCTTCGAGGAGGGCGTGGACTGGATCCTCGAGCGCGCCAGGCAGGCGCTGGGCCGCCAGGCCCCCTAGAAGTTGTACTCCACGCCGAACTGCACGCGCCGCGGATCGCTGGCGATGCAGTTGGCCTTGCCGAAGTTCACGTCGGCCTGGTTCGACGGCGTGTTGAAGCACCCCAGGTTGGTGTAGTTGAAGACATTGAAGGCATCCATCGTCACCCCGAGCTGGGTGCCGCCGATGCTGGGGAAGTCCTTCCGCAGCCGGAAGTCCACCCGCCGGTACGCCCACTTGCCGAAGATGAGGAAGTTCTCTCCCGGGGGCGAGAAGCCGCCGCGGACGTAGCCGTCCGGGTTGAACCGGATCGGGCCGCCGATGTCCTGCTTGGCGCCGCTCCCCAGTGTCACCAGCCCGCTGAACTGGATGCCGAAGAGATAGGGCAGGTCGGTGACCCAGTTGGCCACGATGCGGGCGCGCTCGTCGTTGGCCGGATGCTTGGGGATGTTGGCCGAGTTGGGGAAGGCGAAGAGGTCGCCCAGGTTGTCCACACCCTCGACCGAGCGGACCGCGTAGGTGAATGCCAGGCCCGCGCCCCAGCCGAAGTCGTTGGCGTTGCGCCGGTACGGGCGGTCCACGTTGAGCAGCAGGGCATCGTACCAGGTCTTCCCGTCGTTCCGCTGCACGATGAAGTTGCTGAACCCGTGGTCCCGGGTGACGAATTCATTGCAGCAACGCCCTTCGTCGTTGAGGCTGATGTTGGCCCAGCTCATGGTGAGCTGGTCCACGCCGCGCACGCCCGCGTACGTCGCGGAGACCAGGAAGCTGCCGATCGCCTGGCGCACGCCCAGGTTCCACTGGCGCGACTTGGGCACCTTGGCCTCGTTGTCGATGAGCCACGCCTCGGGCACGCCGAAGGTGCCGACGAGCTGGTCGAGCACGGCGCGGTCGGCGGTCAGGTAGGCATCATCCCAGGCGACCTCGCCCGGGCCCGGCATGGCGCCCGGCGCCGCGAAGCGGATGGTGTAGCTCGGGTGGGTGAGCTTGAGCGTCTCGTCCACCGCGATGTCGAACAGGGTGCGATCGTAGTAGATGCCGAACCCGCCGAACAGCGTCGTCCGGTTCTCGGAGTCGAGCGCGTAGGACAGCCCGAGGCGCGGCTGAAAGGCGCCGTAGAAAGGCTTGCGATTGGTGCCGTCGCTGATGTAGCGCGACAGGTCGAGCGGCTCCGGGAACGACGCGTTGTAGCGGGTCAGCGTGTCGACCACCATCTGCGGCGTCACGTAGTCGTAGTTCATCATCTTGGACTCGAAGTCCCAGCGGATGCCGGCGTTGATGGTCAGCCGGCTGGAGGGGCTCCAGTCGTCCTGCACATAGAGGCCGATCTGGTTGTTGGTGGCCTCCAGGTTCGGGTCCCCGGTCCCGTAGTTCAGCTCGAAGGGGTGCTCGTAGTTGAAGGCCGCGTTGTAGAGGAACCGCGGCGTGCCGTCGTTGTCCTTGAGGATGTCATACTTCACGATGTCGAAGCTGGCGCCCATCTTGAGCACGTGCTCGCCGCCCGCCTCGAAGCCGGTATAGGTGAGGTCGTCGCGGAAGCCGATCCGCCGCTGGATGAAGTCCTGGGTGCTGCGGTTGCTGCCGATGATGTATTCGGCCCCGGGCACCTGGAAGAGGCGCTGCGGCAGCCCCGACTCGTTCGGGCTGGGATTCCGGCGGAAGCGCGAGTAGTCCACCTTCGCCTCGTTGAGCCAGAAGCCCTTGAACAGGT
Organism: uncultured Gemmatimonadota bacterium; assembly: GCA_946480845.1. The sequence goes on along the minus strand of CAMLLJ010000013.1, from coordinate 4,719 downwards.
TGTAGCGCAGCTGCGCGATGGAGACGTTCTGGCGGAAATTGACGGCCTGCTGGAACGAGTTGAACGTCCCGAAGTCGCGCACGTCGGTTTCATGGCGGTTGCTGAAGCTCAGCTCGGCCGAGGAGTTCGGCGTCGCGGCATAGCTCAGCTTGCCGAAGAGCAGCGTCTCGCGGAAGGGGGAGCGGAAGTTCCCGCTGTACTGCTCCAGGTTGACGGTGTCGAGGGCGGGGAACCCAGTGGGCGGATCGAACGCCACCCGGTTGTCGCGGTTCTGGTAGTTCCCCTCATAGGAGCCGAAGATGTGCAGGCGGTCGCGGATGATCGGCCCGCCGGCGCTCAGGCCGCCCAGGTATCGGCTGTACTCCGGCTCGACGAAGGACGTGGGGTTGGCCGCCTGGTCGCGCAGCTGGAAGCTGTCCAGCGCCACGGTGTTCTTCCCCTGGAAGGTGAAGAACGCGTTGCCCGCCCATTCGTTCCCGCCGGAGCGGGTGGTGGCGGTGATCAGCGCGCTCGACGCCTTCTGGTACTCGGCCTTGAAGTTCTGGCTGATGACCCGGTACTCCTGGATCGCGTTCCGCGGGAAGGGATTGCCGCGGCTCGCGTCCTGGCCGCTCACGCCGCCGCCCGTGAGGTCGTTCTTGAGACTGGTCCCGTCCACGAAGACGTTGACCGCGTTGGCGGTCTGGCCGCCGGCCGTGATGCTCCGGAAGCCGGTGCCGTTCATCCGGTCCTCGGTGGCGGCGACGCCGGGGGCCAGCGCCGCGAGGTCGAGGAAGTTCCGGCTTGGCGTCGGCAGCTTCTCGATCTGGTCCTGCGTCACGTTGGTGGCGACCTCCGAGGTACGGGTCTCCACCACCGGCGTCGTGATCACCTCGATGTCGGCCACCTGCACGGCTGAGGTGGGGAGGGTGTAGTTGAGCGTGAGCGTCTGGCCGATGCCCACGGTGACCCGGCTCGCCTGCGGCTGGTTGCCGATCCGGCGGACCGAGATGTCGTACTCGGCCGGCACCAGGCCCGGCAGCGCGTAGCCGCCCCGCTCGTTGGACCGGGTGGAGCGCTCGACGCCGGTCGCGACGTTGCGGGCCCGGATGTCGGCCCCCGCCACCGCCGCGCCGCTTTCGTCCACGACCTCGCCCCGGATGCTGCCGGTGCTCGTCTGCGCGCTCGCCGCGCCGGCGATGGCCGCCAGGAGGGCGGCGCCCACCAGCGCCTCGCGCGCAATGTGCCTGACGAAGGATGCTGGACTCATCATCTCTTTCTCCGGTTGTGGGTAGCCCTTGCCGCCGGACCTCCGGCACCTGCGCCCTGCAACTTCCTTCGCGGCGCGCGCCGCACGCGGGCGCCGCACGATTCGCGGATCATCAGCGTCGCCGGCAGCGTGGCGTGGCGTCCCGGGCCCCGCTCGCGGCGGGCGATGCCCGCCAGCAGCCGCCTGGTGGCCAGCTCGCCCAGGGCACTGATGTCCACGTGCACCGAGGTGAGCGGCGGGTTCATGTAGCGCGCCATCGGGATGTCGTCGAAGCCGGCGACGGCGATGTCGCCCGGGATCTCGAGCCCGGCCTCGCGCAGCCGGCTCAGCGCCCCGATGGCCATGGAGTCGTTGGTGGCGAAGACGGCCCCGGGCCGGGGGCGGATCCCGAGCAGCTGGACCGCCGCCGCGTATCCCGAGCTCTCGCTGAAGTCCCCGGCGATGACCCAGTCCGGCTCCGGCTTGACCCCCGCCTCCGCCAGGGCCGCGCGATAGCCGCGGGTCCGCTCGGCGGAATCGAAGTTGCCGTCGGCGCCGGTGATGATCGCGATGCGCCGGTGCCCGAGCCCGACCAGGTGCCGCACCATTGCCTGCGCGCCCTCGAAATTGGCGAAGCCGATCGAGTCGATCCGCTCGCCGTGCGCGGCGCTGTTGAGCAGGACGACGGGCAGCGAGGGTGGCAGGCCGGCGAGCGCGGTGCCGGCATCGAGCCCGGGCGACATGACGATCAGCCCGTCCACCCGGCCGCGCATGGAGCGCAGCGCGGCCTCGAACGTCTCGGACTGCTCGTGCGCGCTGGAGACGAGCAGGTGATAGCCGGCCCGCTGCGCGGCCTGGTCGATGCCGCGGATGACTTCGGAGAAGAACTCGCCGTAGAGGTCGGGCAGCAGCACGCCGATGGTGCTGGTCTTCCGGGTGATGAGGCTCCGGGCGGCGCCGTGCGGCGCGTACCCGAGCCGGCTGCCGACCTCGCGGACGCGGAGGCGGGTCGGCTCGCTCACGCGGTCCGCCCCGGTGTAGACGCGGGACACCGTGGCGACGGAAACTCCGGCTTCGCGGGCGACGTCCTTGATGGTGATCATGGGGCTCGGGGGAATGGCAGTCTTGAACCCGTCGTGTAATCGTTTACATTATTTTCAGGTTTGTCAAGCTTCCTCCGCCGGCCGGCCCAGTCTCACCGACATCCCGGGGGCGCGCGTGACCGCTGCTTCTCCCGCCCGCACGAGCCGCCATGCGGCCGTTCTCCTCCTGCTGGCCGCCTTCGGACCGGCCTGCGCCCACGCCCCGACCGCCGAGTCGCCCGCGCGGCTCGATCCCCGGGCCGAGGCGTTCCTCGACACGCTCCAGCGCCGCACCTTCCACTACTTCTGGGACCTCTCCAATCCCCGGAACGGACTCACCCCGGACCGCGCGCCGAGCCGCTCGTTCGCGAGCATCGCCGCGGTCGGCTTCGCGCTGGCCGCGTATCCCACCGGGGTCGAGCGCGGGTTCGTGACCCGGCAGCAGGCCGCGGACCGGGTGCTCACCACGCTCCGTTTCTTCTGGACCGCGCCCCAGGGCCCCGAGCCGGCGGGCCGGTCCGGCTACCGCGGCTTCTTTTACCACTTCCTCGACATGGAGACGGGCGCGCGGTTCGAGACCGTCGAGCTCTCCACGATCGACACCGCCATCCTGCTCGCCGGCGTGCTCTTCTGCCAGGCCTACTTCGACCGCGACGAGCCGGGCGAGGTCGCGATCCGGGCCTACGCGGATTCGCTCTACCGCCGGGTGGACTGGCAGTGGGCGCAGCCGAGGCCGCCGCTGGTGACGATGGGGTGGTATCCCGAGAGCGGCTATCACACCCACGACTGGCGCGGGTACAACGAGGCGATGCTCCTTTACGTCCTGGCGCTCGCCTCGCCCACCCACCCGGTGGCGCCCGAGGCCTGGAACGCGTGGACCAGCACCTACGTCTGGGGCACCTTCGAGGGCCGCCCGCACGTCGGCTTCGCGCCGCTCTTCGGGCACCAGTACTCGCACACCTTCATCGACTTCCGCGGCATCCACGATGCGTACATGCGGGCCCGCGGCATCGACTACTTCGAGAATGCCCGGCGCGGCACCCTGTCCCAGCGCGACTATGCCATCCGCAACCCTGACGGCTGGCGCGACTACAGCGACTCGATCTGGGGCCTCACGGCCTCCGACGGGCCCGCCGACATCCGGCTCACCATCGACGGCCGCGAACGCGAGTTCCACACCTACTGGGCGCGCGGCGCCGCCTTCGGCGAGATCCGCGACGACGGCACCATCGCGCCCACGGCGGCCGGCTCCTCCATCGCCTTCACGCCGGAGCTCTCGGCGCGCGCGCTCGTCGCCATGCGCGAGCGCTACGGCGACAGCCTCTTCTCGACCTACGGCTTCCTCGATGCCTTCAACCCGACCTTCACGGCCAACGTCCCGGTTCAGCACGGCCGCGTGGTCCCGGGGATGGGCTGGATCGACTACGACTACCTCGGCATCGACCAGGGGCCGCTCCTGCTCATGACCGAGAACTACCGGACCGGCCTGGTGTGGCGGTACATGCGCCGCCATCCGGCGATCATCCTCGGGCTCCGGCGCGCCGGCTTCACCGGCGGCTGGCTCGACGAGGCGCCCGCGCCGGAATGAGGGTGCCGCGGGGCGCGGCAGCCGCCTTCCTGGCGGCGTGTGCGGCGGCGCCGCTCGGCGGCTGCGGCCGGCCCGACGGCGGCGCGGTCACGCTCCGCTTCTGGGGAATGGGCCGGGAAGGGGAGGTGGTGGCCGAGCTGGCGCGGCGGTTCGAGCAGGAGAATCCCGGCATCCGGGTCCGCGTACAGCAGATCCCCTGGACGGCGGCGCACGAGAAGCTCCTCACCGCCCACGTCGGCGATGCCACGCCCGACATCGCCCAGCTCGGCAACACCTGGATCCCCGAGTTCGCCGCGCTCGACGCGCTCCTGCCGCTCGACAGCTTCGTGACCGCGTCGCGGACCATCGCGCCGGAGGGCTACTTCCCGGGCATCTGGAAGACCAACGTCGTTGACGGTGCGCTCTACGGCGTGCCGTGGTACGTGGACACGCGGGTCGTCTTCTACCGCAGCGACCTGCTGGAGCGCGCCGGCTACCGCGAGTTCCCGACGACGTGGGCCGAATGGCGCACGGCGATGGAGCGCATCACGTCGGAGGGGCTGGCGCGCTACGCGATCCTGCTTCCCACCAACGAATGGCCGCAGCCGGTGATCCTGGGGCTGCAGGCGGGCTCGCCGCTCCTGCGGGAGGGCGGGCGCTACGGCGCCTTCTCCGAGCCCGAGTTCACCCGCGCCTTCGAGTTCTACGCCGGGCTCTTCCGCGATGGGCTCGCGCCGAGCGTCAGCAGCAACCAGATCGCCAACATCTACCAGGAATTTGCGGCCGGCACCTACGCGATGCTCATCACCGGGCCGTGGAACATCGGCGAGTTCCGCCGGCGG
>CAMLLJ010000012.1 GCA_946480845.1 uncultured Gemmatimonadota bacterium | reverse complement strand
ATCTTCGCCGAGTCGCGCCGCCTCATCGCGCGGCTGGTCAACGCGTCGCCGGACGAGATCGCGCTGGCCACCAACACGTCCTACGGGCTCAATGTCGCCGCGCACGCGCTGCCCTTCGAGCGCGGTGACGTCGTGGTGGTGAGCGACCGCGAGTTCCCGGCCAACGTCTATCCCTGGCTCCACCTGCGCGAGCGCGGCATCGAGGTGGAGCTGGCACCGGTGACCGCCGATGGGTGGCCCGATGAAGCGTACCTCCTCGAGCGCGCGGCCCATCCGCGGGTCCGCGCCATCGCGGTGTCGCTGGTGCAGTTCAGCAACGGGTACACCGTGGACCTCGCCGCGCTCTCCGCCGCCACGCGCGCGGCCGGCACCTGGCTCGTGGTGGACGCGATCCAGGGCATCGGCCAGGTGCCGGTGGACCTCGCCGCGACCCCGGTGGACCTGCTCTCCTGCGGCGGGCAGAAGTGGCTGCTCGCGCCCTGGGGCTCGGGCTTCACCTACGTGCGGCGCGACCTGATCCCCCTGCTGGAGCCGCCGCTCCCTGGGTGGATGGCGTACGAGGGGACCGACGACTTCCGCCACCTCACCGATTACGGGACCACCTACCGTGGCGACGCGCGGCGCTTCGAGATGATCACCCTCCCGTACCAGGACTTCGCGGGGCTCAACGAGTCGCTCGGGCTGATCCTCGAGGCCGGCGTCGGGCGGATCGCGGAGCACGTCCTGGCGTGCCACGAGCCGGTGCTGGACTGGGCCGCGAAGGGTGGCGCGCGCATCACCTCACCCCAGGGGGCGCACGGCTCGGCGATCCTCTGCGTCGCGCCGCCCGATCCGGCGCGCACCCATGCGGCGCTCAAGGCCGCGAACGTGCACACCAGCCTGCGCGAAGGCTCGATCCGCATGAGCCCGCACCTGTTCAACACGGTGGGCCAGATGGAGCGGGTGGCGGAGATCCTTGCCCGGGCGTAGCGCCCAACACCAGGGAGTACCAGCATGACTTCGTTCGCCGAGATGCTTGCCGCGGGCTACGGGTTCACCGAGCCCTCCATCACGCTGGGCGCCGCGCTCGAGGGAGGCACGGTGCACCCCGAGCCGAAGGTGCGCATCCCGCTCGCGATGATGAACCGTCACGGTCTGGTCGCGGGCGCGACGGGCACCGGCAAGACGCGCACCCTCCAGCTCCTCGCCGAGCAGCTCTCCGCTGCGGGCGTTCCGGTCTTCGTCGCCGACATCAAGGGCGACCTCCAGGGGCTCGCCGCCCCCGGGACCTCGAACGAGAAGCTCGCCGCCCGCGCCTCGGGGATGGGCTACGAGTGGAAGCCGTTCAGCGCGCCGGTCGAGTTCGTGAGCCTGACCGGGAAGCAGGGCGTGCAGCTCCGCGCGACGGTGAGCTCCTTCGGCCCGCTGCTGCTCGCCAAGGTGCTCCGGCTCAACGAGACCCAGACCAGCGTCCTCTCGCTGGTCTTCAAGTACTGCGACGACCAGCGGCTCCCGCTCCTCGACTTCAGCGACCTGCGCGCCGTGCTCCAGTTCCTCACCGGGCCCGAGGGAAAGGACGCGCTGAAGGAATACGGGTCGATGTCGGGCCAGTCGGTGGGCGTGCTGCTGCGGAAGATGGTGGAGCTCGAGCAGCAGGGCGCCGAGCAGTTCTTCGGCGAGCCCGAGTTCGACGTGAACGACCTGCTGGTGACCACGCCCGACGGGCGCGGCGTCGTGACCTGCCTCGAGCTGTCGGACGTCCGCGACCGGCCCGCGCTCTTCTCCACCTTCATGATGTGGCTGCTGGCCGAGCTGTACCAGAACCTCCCCGAGGCGGGCGATCTCGCGAAGCCGAAGCTGGTCTTCTTCTTCGACGAGGCGCACCTGCTCTTCGACGAGGCGCCCAGGGCGTTCCTGGAGCAGATCCAGCAGGTGGTCCGGCTGATCCGCTCCAAGGGCGTGGGCGTCTTCTTCGTGACCCAGACCCCGAAGGATGTGCCCGGCGACGTGCTGGCCCAGCTCGGCAACCGCATCCAGCACGCCCTTCGCTCGCACACGCCCGATGACGACAAGGCGCTTCGCGCCACCGTCCGCACCTACCCGAAGACGCAGTTCTACGACCTCGAGGAGACGCTCACCAGTCTCGGGATCGGCGAGGCGGTGGTCACCTGCCTCGATCCGAAGGGCGTGCCCACGCCGGTCGTGGCGACGCGGCTCGTCCCGCCTGGGGCGCGGATGGACATGCTTACCCCCGCCGAGTTCCAGGCCGAGCTGGCGCAGTCGGACCTGCTGGCCGAGTACGGCCGCGCCATCGACCGGGAGAGCGCGCGCGAGATGCTGGCGAGCCGTATGGCAGAGACCGAGCCGCCGCCGGAGGCGAAGCCGGGCCGGAGCGTGGCGAAGTCGGCCGGGCGTGCGGCGGTCGGCGCGATCGGGCTCACGATCGGGAGGACGGTGGGGCGGGAGATCGCGCGCGGGGTGCTCGGCATGCTGGGCGTCAAGCCGAGGCGGCGGACGGCGAGGAAGCGGACGAGCTGGGGGTTCTGAGCGGCCTATCGGCCGCTCACCACGTTCACCATCCGCTCCCTCGACACGGTCGCGCCGGTCCCTTCCTCCTCCACGGTCACCACCAGCCGGTATTGCCCCCGCCGCAGGTCGTCGAGCCCCATCGTCCGCCGCACCCGCATGCTGGCCGCCTCCGCCGTCTCGCTGAAGAGCAGCCGGGTCCCCCGGTCGGGGCGCTGGCCCGAGCGGGTCAGCGAGACCGTGGTGCGGTAGGTGCGGCCGGGCACGAGGCCGTGCATCTCGTAGTAGAGCGGGGCGGCGCCGCCGGCCGCATAGGCATTCAGTGCATTCAGGCGCACCGGCTCGCCCCGATTGTTCCATTCGATGCCCCCGGATTCCGCGCCAAGCACGATGTCGCTCAGGGTGAGCGCGCCCTGGCCTCCGACCTGGACCGCGGGCCGCATCACCACCGATCCGTGCGTCAGCTCGGGACGGAACACCGCCACGCGGACGTCGAAGCGGCCCGCCGGCACCGGCAGCTCCATCAGCCCGGCCAGGTGGGTACGGCCCCGCAGCGTGTCGGGGACGGCGAAGGTGCGGACCGTGTCGATGCGGCGGAACTCGCCGGTGCTGCGGTCCACGGCCGAGATCCGGACCCCAAGGCGGTAGGTGACTTCGGCGCCTCCATCAGCGCGCGGCTCGGGCACGAGGCCCGAGCCCGGCACGGCGAAGACGACCAGCATGCGGCTGGTGCCGTCGCCCGGCGCGCCGACGGCGGCGACCTGGACCACCGGATCGAGCGGCGCGGGGAAGAGCAGGGTGTGGCTGTCCAGCTCGACGGCCGTCTTCATCGCCGTGCGGGTTTCCTTCTGCAGTGACTGCGCGGTCGGCATGCACTGCACCGGAATGGCCCGTGGCATGCCCGCCATTTCGTTCTCGAGCGCGAAGGCGATGCGCCGGTATCGCGAGTCGAGCTGCGCGGCGGCGTAGAGCAGGCCGGGCCGGAGCGGGAGCTGGGAGTAGAGCGTGGTCGGCGCGAAGGTCCCCAGCGTGGTGCTGCCGGCGAAATACAGCAGCCGGCTCTCGCCGCCGAACCAGTACTGCCAGATCTCGCTCGACATGCTGCTGACGTACGACTGCCCGTCGGTGAGGCCCTGGGGCACATAGGGCGACAGCTCTGAAGGTCGGGGCGCCGACCCCCGCGTGCGGTCGCCGGGCCCGGTCGGCATCCCCGCGGGATCGAGCGTGCCCGGCTGGGCCGGCAGGGTGCGCAGGCGGCGGGCCGGCTCGCCGTGGCGGATGTAGATGACGCCTCGGTGGTCGAGCATCCGCTCCTTCCGGCGGAGGTCGTCCAGCCGTGCCGGGTCCTCGAAGGTGAGGTCATCGAGGCTCTTTTCGCCGGAGCGCGTGCAGGGACCGAGGTCGATGACCACCACCCGCTTGAAGTCGGTCTTGCGCTCGGGGGCGATGATCCGGAAGTGCCGGTGCGCGTAGGCCCAGCGCCGCAGGTGCTCGCGCAGCCGCTCGCCCGGCGCGCGCATCGCCTCGGCCTCACGCAGGGCCCAGAAGCGTTCCAGCCAGCCGCGGAGCGCACTGTCGGGCAGGGCGTCCCACTCGGCCAGCTCCCGCCCGGTGGCGATCCACGCGAGGTCGCGCCGGTAGATGTGCCGCGTGTTCGCCGATCCGTACTCCGCCCCCGCCAGCCAGGCCTCGGCCGCTTCGGCGAGCCGGCCCACTCCGGCCAGCGACCGGGCCCGCTCGAGCAGGGCGACTCCGGTGTCGCCACCGGAGCGCAGGTAGTCGTCGAGCTCCGCGAGCGACCGGTCGTTGAGCCCGTTGGTGCGGTAGGCGCGCGCCAGCACCAGCCGCACCCGCGGATCTGCGTCCGCATCGCGGGCGGCGATGGCGAGTGCCCGCACATAGGCCACCGGCTGGGTCCGGTCGCCCTGGGCGGGCAGGATCCGGATGAGGTACTCGATTCCCGCGGCGAACGTCGAGTCGGCCTCGAACGACCGCGCCAGGTCGGCGATCGAGCCCTGGTAGAAATTCATGCCCAGCGCCTGGCCCGCCATCTCCTTGGGTATGAACCCGCCCTCGCTCAGCGCGAGCTTGGCGAGCCCCCGCCCGAACCATGGGTACGGCCATGACTTCCGCTGGGAGGTGGCCCAATCGAACTGGAGGAGGGCGTCGTCGAGTGCGGCGCGCTTCCCGGTGACGTGACCGATGGCGAGGGAGATGAACCCGCGGCGGAGGCGCTGCATGACGGGATCGCGGCCCGGCGTCCACTCGCGGGAGACGGCGTCGAGCGCCGACGGTGTGGTCGCGGAGTCGAGGGTGTCCCGGAGCGCCTCGAGGGCCGCGCGCTCGGCCGGGGACTGCGCTTCTGCAGCCCTCGCTCCCGGCACCGCGAGCGCGAGGAGCACTGCGCTGCCGAGCGTTGCCGCGAAGCTACCGCTCGACCACCAGCATGGCATGGTTCTTCTTTCCCTTGCGGAGCATGACGAACCGCTCCTGCCGGAGATCGGCGCGGGTGAGCTTCCGCTGCACGTCCGTCTCGGCGATGTCGTTGACCGAGAAGCCCTTCCCCTCGATGCCGCGGCGCGCCTCTCCCTTCGATGACGCCAGCCCGGCCCGCACCAGCACGTCCGCGAGCGGCAGGCCGCCCTCCAGCTCCGCCAGCGTCGCCGTGACGTTGGGCATCGTCTCCGCGAGCGCCGCGTAGTCGGCGTCCTCCGAATGGGCGCCGAACACCGCCGCGCTCGCCGCCACCGCCCGGTCCACCGCGGCGTCGCCGTGCACCAGCGCCGTCACCTCGCGGGCGAGGAGCCGCTGCGCCGCGCGCCCCGCCGGGTCCGCCGAGTGCTGCGCCATGCAGCGGGCGATCTCCTCGAGCGTGAGGAAGGTGAAGAGCCGGAGCAGCCGCTCGGCGTCGCGGTCGTCGGTGTTGAGCCAGAACTGGTAGAAGCGGTACGGGCTGGTGCGGGCCGGGTCGAGCCAGACGTTGCCGCCCTCCGTCTTCCCGAACTTCCCGCCCGACGTGTTGGTGAGCAGCGGAAAGACCAGCCCGTGGGCCTGCCGCTGCTCCCGGCGGGCGATCAGCTCGGTACCGGCGGTGATGTTGCCCCACTGGTCGCTCCCGCCCATCTGGAGCTCGCAGTTCTCGGTCCGGAAGAGATGCCAGAAATCGTACGCCTGGATCAGCATGTAGCTGAACTCGGTGTAGGAGATCCCGGTCTCCATCCGGCTCTTCACCGACTCCTTCTGGAGCATGTAGTTGACGGTGAAATGCTTCCCGGTGTCCCGCAGGAACTCCATGAGCCCGAGGTCCCGGAGCCAGGCGGCGTTGTCGATCAGCTGGGCGGCGGCAGGGCCGTCGAAGCTGAGGAAGCGGGAGAGCTGCTCGCGCAGGGCACGGGCATTGCTGTCGATCTCCTCCACCGAGAGCACCGGCCGCTCGGCGCGCTTCCCGCTGGGGTCGCCGACCATCCCGGTGCCGCCACCGAGCAGCGCGATGGGCCGGCCGCCGGTGCGCTGGACCCAGGCGAGTCCCATGACGGGGACGAGGCTGCCCACGTGCAGGGAATCGGCGGTGGGGTCGAAGCCGACGTAGGCGGTGACGGGCCCGCGGGCCAGGCGATCGGCCGCCGCGGGCGTCGCGTCCTGGACCAGTCCGCGCTCGGTCAGGACGTCGAACAGGGATGGAGTCATAGGCGGAAACAGTAGGCGTCCCGGCACAGCGCGGCAAGCACGCCGGAGCGTCCTCGGCTGGTGGCAGTGGTGCCGCCGTCACACTAACTTACGATGCATATGCCCCACCCGTTCGTTGCCCGCATCAAGCGCAGCTTCGCCCCTGGTGGTCGCCTCCGGCCCTCCGGCCCGGTGCGGCGGAATCTCCTCGTGGCCCTGGCGGCGCTCATGGCGCTGGGCGTCGCGATCGTCTTCGCGCTCTGGTTCACCGTCTGCCTCGGCGGGTCGTGCCCCTCGGTCGAGAACCTCGGCACCTACGACCCGGACCAGGCTGCCAAGGTGTTCGCCGCCGACGGCCGCCACATCACCGACCTCGGCCTCGAGCGGCGGACCGTGGTGCCGCTCTCGGAGATGTCGCCGGCAGTGGTCGCGGCGTTCATCAATACCGAGGACAAGCGGTTCTATCGCCACAACGGCATCGACTGGATCCGGGTCTTCGGCGCCGCCAAGGACATCCTGGTCGAGCGGCGCATCGCGGGCGGCGCGTCCACGATCACCATGCAGCTCGCCGGGAACCTCTGGCCGGACGCCATCGACCGCCGCGACCGCTCGCCGCGCCGGAAGATCCGCGAGGCGCGGGTCGCCACCGAGATCGAGCGCCGGTACTCCAAGGACAAGATCCTCGAGCTGTACCTCAACCAGATCAACCTGGGCAACCGCGCCTTCGGCGTGGAGGCGGCGAGCCAGCGCTACTTCGGCAAGTCGGTGCGCGAGCTGAACGTCGCCGAGGCGGCGACGCTCGCGGCGATCCCCAAGGCGCCCGAGCGCTACAACCCGCGCCGGCACCCCAACAACAGCGTGCAGCGCCGGAACGTGGTGCTCAACCTGCTCCGCGACAACGGCAAGCTCTCCGCGGCCGAGACCGAGCGCTGGAAGGCGTTCCCGCTGCAGCTCTCCTCCCGCTCCGACTACACCGGGGTGGCCGAATACTTCGTCGAATACGTCCGCCAGCTCCTCCAGGCCCGCTTCGGCCCTGACCTCTACAAGCTCGGCTACCGCGTCTACACCACGCTCGACCTCGACATGCAGCTCTCCGCCGAGCGCGCCCTCGAGGACCAGCTCAAGGAGATCGAAGGCGGCAAGTACGGCGCCTTCCGCCACCAGTCCTACCGCGAGTACCTCGACGAGAAGGCCGAGAACGGCGGCGGCGGCGGCGAACGGGCCAACACCCCGTACCTCCAGGGGCTCGCCGTCACCATCGAGGCGCGCACCGGCGCCATCCGCGCCATGGTCGGCGGCCGGGACTTCGAGGACAACAAGTTCAACCGCGTGACCCAGGGCGAGCGGCAGCCGGGCTCCACCTTCAAGCCGTTCACCTATTCGGCGGCGCTCCGGGCGGGCTACCCGCTCTCCCAGATCATCGTGGACGAGCCGTTCAGTCTCGAGGTGCCCGGCCAGGACCTGTGGACGCCGCAGAACTACGACCTCGAGTTCTCCGGCCCGCACACGCTGCGCTACCATCTCTACCAGTCGCGCAACATCCCGGCGATCAAGGTCGGGATGGAGGTGGGTGAGGGCTCGGTGGTGAGCGAGGCGCGCCGGTTCGGGATCACCTCGCGCATCATCCCGGTGCCCGCCATCGCCATCGGCGCCGCCGATGTCACCCCCCTCGAGATGGTGGCCGCCTACACCGCCTTCGCCAATCTCGGGGAGCGCTCGGTGGCCAACCCGATCGAGCGCGTGGAGGACCGGGACGGCAACATCATCTGGGAGCCGGAGCCCCGCCTCGAGCCGGTGATGGGCACCGAGCACGCCTGGCTCATGGTGGACGTGCTGCGCGACGTGGTGCGCCGCGGCACGGCCGCGGGCTCGGTCGGGTCGAGGATCAACTTCCCGGCTGGCGGCAAGACCGGCACCACCAACGAGTACAACGACGTCTGGTTCATCGGCTTCACCCCCGACCTGGTGACCGGGATGTGGATGGGCTTCGACACGCCCACGCGCATCATGAACAACGCGCAGGGCGGCCGCCTGGTGGCGCCGGCCTGGACCACGATGATGAACGAGGTGTACGAGCGGCGCCCGGTGCCCGCGGCCTGGGTGCGCCCGTCGCGCCTGCAGGTCGCGGAGATCGACAACACCACCGGCTACCTGGCCACCGCTTTCTGCCCGCCGGAAACGCATTACGTCGAGTCGTTCATTCCGGGGACCGAGCCCACGGAATACTGCCCGATCCACACGTCGAACATTTTCAATCCGTTCGGCCTCGGCGCATCGGGGCAGGCCGGGCCCGATTCGGCCACGACCACCGACTCGCTCTCCGGCCAGGTCCCCGCACCCCGCAATCCCTGACGTGCCCGTGCGCCGGCTCGCCGCCGACTGGCTGATCCCCGTCCGCGGCGCGCCGGTGCGCGACGGCGCGCTGCTGATCGGCGCTGACGGCCGCATCGTCGCTGCAGGTCCGTCCGGGACCGTTCCATCCCCGCCCGAGGCCGTGACACGGCGCTTTCCGGGCGCGGCACTGGTTCCCGGACTCGTCAACACACACACCCATCTCGAGCTCACCGGGCTCGGCGGCCGGATCGCGGCGGCCGGCTTCTCCGAATGGATCACCCAGCTCCGCCGCCTCAAGGAGGCGCGCTCGCACGAGGAGTTCCTCGCCGCGGCTCGGCAGGGTGTCGCCGACTGCGTCGCTGCCGGCGTGACGACCGTCGCCGACACCGGCGACACCGGCACCGTCACCCAGGCCCTCGCCGAAGCGGGGGGCAGCGGCATCGCCTATCTCGAGGTCTTCGGTCCGCATCCCGACCAGTGCGCGGAGTCGCTCGCCGGCCTGCAGCGCCGGGCCGAGGCGCTCCGGCCCTTCGCCACGGAGCGGGTGCGCCTCGGCATCTCCCCGCACGCCCCGTACTCGGTGAGCGGGCCGCTCTTCCGCGCGGCCTCTGCATGGGCGCGGTCGGAGGGACTGCCGCTTGCGGTGCACATCGCCGAATCTTCCGAGGAGCTGGCCCTCCTCGCGGACGGTTCCGGCGCCTTTGCGGCGGCATGGGCGCGGCGCGGGATCCCGATGCCGGAGCCCGCGGGCCACTCGCCGCTCGCCTGGCTCGAGCGCCACGAGGTGCTCGGACCGGACCTGCTCTGCATCCACGCGGTGCACGCCGGCGCGGAGGACGTGGCACGGCTCGCCCGCACGGGCTCGGCGGTCGCGCACTGCCCCCTCTCCAACGCGGCGCACCGGCACGGCACCGCATCGCTGGGCGCGCTGCTCGGCGCCGGCATCCGCGTCGGCTGCGGCACCGACTCGGTGGCGAGCGTCGGGGCGCTCGACCTCCTGGCGGAGGTGCGCGCGGCGCGCGCCATCGCAGGGCTCGGGGCCGAGGCGGCGTTCCGGCTCTGCACGCTCGATGCGGCGCGTGCGATCGGACTGGACGCGGAGATCGGGAGCCTGGAGGCGGGGAAGTGGGGGGATGCGGCGGTCATCGCCGTCGGGGAGACGGCAAACCCGCTCGAGGCGGTGCTCGCGAGCTCGCCGGGCGACGTGCTCTCGACCTGGGTAGGCGGCGAAGCGAAGTTCGAGCGCGTTCCGGCACCGGCGCGCCTCTTGCCGCTCCGGCCATCACGTCGTTAGCGTAAAGAGGCTTTCCCTGGCGCCCGGGGCTCTCCCCCTACCCGCATTCCGGAGCTGTGACGTGCGTTGCCTTGCGCTGAACGCGTCCTTCGAGCCCCTCACGATGGTGCCCGTCCGCCGGGCACTGCGCCTGGTCATCGAAGGAAAGGCCGAGATCGTCGAGGCCGAGGGGGAGGACGTCGTCCGAAGTGAGCGGCTCACGCTGCCCAAACCGGCGATCATACGACTCGTCAAGTTCGTGCACGTTCCCCGCCGCTTCCGCCGCCAGGTCACCAACACCTTCCTCTTCGCCCGCGATGCCTACCGCTGCCAGTACTGTCACCGGGGCCACGGAGAGCTGCGGTCGCGGGAGTGCCTGACGCGCGATCATGTGGTGCCCATCTCGCGCGGCGGCGGGAACGAGTGGACCAACGTGGTGACGGCCTGCAGCAGCTGCAACACGCGGAAGGGCAACTCGCTGCCGTCGGAGTGCGGCATGCATCCGCTGACCCCGCCGCACGAGCCGCACTTCGTCCACCTCTCCTGGGCGGTGCGCCGCCTCTCGGCGCCGCAGTCGAAGTACATCTCGCTCTTCTACGGCGATCAGGCGCTCCGCGCGCTCGGCGGTTCGCTGGTCGAGGTGGCACCGGGCGCGTAGCGCCCGGCCAGCCACCCGGCGGCGAGCGCACCGGCGCCCGCCGCCCAGCAGCGCCATCCATCGGCCCCCACCCCGAACAGTTCCGGCACCGCCACCAGCCCCAGCGCCAGCAGCGCCGCCGCGCCCGCGGCGCTGGTGCGGAGGTTCCACGCGGTGCGGCGCCCGGCCCAGAATCCGGCGAGCAGGAGCGGCAGGGCCACCCACGCGGCGGTGGTGAGGTCGGGCCGGTAATCGAATGGGTAGAAGGTGAGCGGCAGCAGCAGCAGCCATCCAAGTCCGGGCGTGAGCGCCAGCTCGGCGGAGTGGACGGAGCCGTCCGCCTCAGCGCGCGCCCAGAGAGTCGCCTCGCGCAGCCCGCCTGCAAGCTGCACCTGCTGCCCCCTCGCGGGAGGGAGCGCGCGATAGACCTTGACCGAGGGCGGGCGGAGCCGGAGGCGGCTTGCGTTCGCGCGAAGGCCGAAGGTGACCTTCTGTCCGAGCTGGCCAAGCCGCGCCGTCACGATGCCGCGCGGTCCGACCAGGTCCACCGCTGGCGCAAGGTGCTCGGTCCAGCCGTCGAGCCGGGCGGTGGCGACCAGTGAAAGATCCCGCGTGGCGATGGTCCCCCCGACGTCAACCGACTCAATCCGGCCGGCGAACGTATCCACGAACGGAAGCCGCGGCGCCCACTCGACTCGACTCGGCGCCGGTCCGGAGGCCGGCCTCACTGCCCACGCGGTTCCGGCCAGCAGCATGAGCCAACCAGCCCCGGCGCCGAGCGCGAGTCGTGCGGCAAGGCCTGGGTCGGGACGCCAGAGCCGGGTCAGATGGCCCCCGAGCAGGGCGCCGAGGAGCGCTCCGGCGGAATTGGTGATGAGGTCGCTCAGGCTCGGGTCCCTGCCTGCGACCACGGTCGCCTGCGCCACTTCGACCAACAGAGAAGTTGCGAATGCAACTACTACGCACCGCGACACGCGCATCCCACACAGCCGCAACGCGATCCCCAGCGGCACGAAGAGCGCCAGGTTGAGCACCACGTCCACTCCACCCAGTTCGCCGCACACCAGGCACCCCAGCGGGGTGCTCCGGGACAGCTCGGCCTGTTCGGGGTAGGGAACCAGCGTGGCCAGGCCGATGAGGCCCAGAGCGCCAGAGAGCCCCAGCCAGCGCCATCCGGAAGCGTTCATGGGGTCAAGATAGCCCCCGCCTGGCGCGGGCGAGCCACGGATGCTGTGGCCCGGCCCGGCACCTCGTGGGTGGCGCGGGCCCGGGCAGGACTGTTAAATTGTTGCCGCTTAACTGGATAGGCGTTCAGGCGACCGTCCTGAAACGTTGGCGCGACTCCTGCTCCTGAGGAGCGCGTTTCCCCGTACATCACCAGGCCGAGGACAATGGAATCTCCCAGGATCCTCGTACGCGAGGAAGCGGCGGGCGCACGGAAGTCGTTCCTGCCCCCGTCATCGGATTTCGGCTGGAGCCTGCTGGGGCTCGCGGGCATCACGTTCTTCGTCGTTGGACTGCTCGACCTCGGGCTGACCGGGTACCCCTTCCAGTTCGGGAATCCCGACTGGGAGTTCGGGACCGTCGGCTCGATTCTGAACGCGCTGCCGGTGCCGATGCTCGGCCTGGCGCTGCTGATCGGTTCGGCTGCCGCACGGGGCTGGCAGCTCGGCCTGAGGATCTGGTCGATCGTGGCACTGATCGCGGCGCTGATGATCCTGGCGGCCCTGGTGCTCTACGCGCTCAACCTGCCGCTGGCGTTCAAGACCGTGCAGGAGCCGCTGCTCCGGACCGGGCTCAAGAAATCGGTCCTCAAGACGCTGGTGCAGGCGCTGATCTACCCGACGGTGTTCGGGATACTGAGTTACCGGGCATGGCGCCATTCCGGCGCAGTGCGGCACTAAACCGACCCACCCACCACCAGGAGAGCTACATGAGGAACGGGGTACGGGCGCTCGGGGCTGCCACCGTGTTGACGGCCGTCATGGCCGGCAATGCGTGGGCCTTCCCGACGTTCACCAATGACCAGGTCTGCGGCGGCAGCAACTTCTACACCTGCGCCACGCTGACCACGTCGTACAGTCATGCGACGTCCACCCTCACGATCCAGATCGCCAACACCGGCACCCTGGGCGATGCCTTCCGTCAGGTCGCGGTGGGCAACCTTCCGGCCGGCGTCACGGTCGTGAGCGGCACCGAGGACCATCCCTCGGGCAACTGGGTGATCAGCAACGACCTCAACAGCCTGAACGGCGCCGGCGACGGCGGCTTCGTGTACCAGGGCCATGAGTCGTCCGGGAATCCCGGCGTGAACTTCATCAACAACGACGGGAATACCTACACGTTCACCCTGACGTTCAGCCGCGACCTGACCGACGAGGAGATCGCCGCGCTCTGGTTCGGCACGCACACGCAGAGCGGCCCGGAGGCCTGCACCGGCTCCTCGAAGCTCTGGATCAACGCGGACGGCGTGGGCAACGGCCCGGACGGCGGCGTGTATGCCGACGGTTGCGGCCCGACCACCACGGTCCCTGAGCCGATCACCATGACGCTGCTCGCCACCGGCCTGGCCGGGATGGGCGGGGCCGGCGCCATGCGCCGCCGGAAGAAGGCGTAAGCCGGGCGGCACCAGTACGCGGAGTCGAAATGGAGGATGGAGCGCCCCGGATTCCGGGGCGCTTTCTCTTTGTACCCTTCAGTGCCCGTCTTCTGGTGACTCAGGTCACAAACGGCCCAGCCCTTATTTGCGACATTGCCCGTCGGCCCCCCGACCCCAGCGGGGAGGCTGGCGCACTTGTCACCTGGGAGGAGCGAAGCGGACATGAAAACTGCAGTGAAGGGGATCGGGATCGCTTCCGCCCTGGCGGCCGTCATGGCCGGCAATGCGTACGCTTTCCCGACATTCAACAACACCGAGGTCTGCGGCGGCAGCAATTTCTACACTTGCGCCACCCTGACCACGTCGTACGACCACACCACTTCCACGCTCAGCATCCAGATCGAGAACACCGGGGAGCTGGGTGGGGCGTTCCGGCAGGTCGCCGTGGGCAACCTGCCGACGGGTGTCACCGTCATCAGCGGGACGGAGGATCACCCCTCCACCGCATGGGCCGTCAGCACGGACATCAATGACCTGAACGGCGGCGGCAGCGGCGGGTTCGTGTACCAGGGCCTGGAGTCGACGGGCAACCCTGGGGAGAACTTCATCAACGCCGACGGCACGGCCTACAACTTCACGCTGACCTTCAGCCGTGACCTGACCGACGAGGAAGTCGCGGCGCTCTGGTTCGGTACGCACGTGCAGAGCGGTCCGTCTGCCTGCGGCGGGTCGTCCAAGATGTGGATCAATTCGAGTGGCCAGGCCAACGGTCCGGACGGCGGCGCGTATGCCGACGGCTGCGGGCCGAGCACCGTGGTGCCCGAGCCGCTCACGATGACCCTGCTCGCCACCGGCCTGGCCGGCATGGGCGGGGCCGGGATGTTCCGGCGTCGTCGGAAGGCGTAAGTCAGCAACAGCAGCACGGCAGTCGCACGAGAAGCAAGAGCGCCCCGGAAGTCCGGGGCGCTTTCTCGTGTGGACCATCAATCGCCCCCGCCGGGGCCGGCCTCAGGCCGCCTGGGTCGCCGCGCTCAGGAACCAGGTCCAGGTGCGCCGGAGACCTTCCTCCAGGCCCACCTCCGGCACGTACCCGAGCACCCGCTCCGCGCGCTCGAGGCTCGCCTGCGAGTCCCGGACGTCGCCGGCCCGCGGGGGCACGTGCTCCCGCGCGACGGCCTTCCCGGTGACCTTCTCCACGGCCTTGAGCAGCTCGTTGAGTGACATCCGGCCCCCGGCGCCCGCATTGGTGACCCATCCGCTGACCCGCTCAGCCGGGCCTGCCGCCGCCAGGCAGTTGGCGGCCACAACGTTGTCCACGTAGGTGAAGTCCCGGGTCTGCTCGCCGTCGCCGTTGACGCGGGCGGTGGTGCCGGTGAGCGCGCAGTTGAGGAATGCCGGGATCACCGCGGCGTAGGCGCTGAACGGGCTCTGCCGCGGTCCGAAGACGTTGAAGTACCGGAGCGCCACCCCCTCGAGCAGGCCGGCCCGCGCGTAGGCAAGGACATACTGCTCGGCGGCCAGCTTCGCGGTGGCGTAGGGCGAGCGGCAGAGCGGCTCCATCGTCTCGATCTTGGGCAGGGTCGGCGTGTCCCCGTACACCGAGCTGGAGCTGGAATAGACCACCCGGCGCACGCCGGCCTCGCGAGCCGCCTCCAGCAGCCGCATCGTGCCGTTGACGTTGTGATCGTGGGACGCCCACGGATCGGCGATCGAGCGCGGCACGCTGGGCAGCGCGGCAACATGGAAGACGATCTCCACCCCGCGCACCGCGTCCGCGCAGGCGGACGGCTCCCGGATGTCGCCCTCGAGGAACTCGATCCGGCCGTCCAGCGCCGCCAGGTTCTCGCGCGCGCCGGTGGAGAGGTTGTCGATCACCCGGACCCGGTGCCCGTCGGCCACCAGGCGGTGGACCAGGTGCGAGCCGATGAAACCGGCGCCGCCGGTCACGAGACAGGAGGTGGTGCTGGGCATCAGCGGCTCGTCAGGCGAGGGTGGGACTGCCGGTGCGCAGGCGCACCTGGGCGTTGGGCTGCACGGTGCCCTCGAACGCGGGGCCGCCCTTCAGCACCTGCACGTGCGCGCCGGGCCCGATGCCGATGTCGCCGCGGCGCTCCTTGAGGCGGACGCTCGAGTCGAGCCCGTAGAGCCGGGGCTGCACGTTGAGCTCCATGGTGAACTCGAGCTCGAACTCGCCGTCGGCGGGCAGCGCGATCTGCGCCGTGTCGGTGGTGACCGCGCAGAGCGCCCGGCCGTCCTGCAGGTCGCGCAGCGTGAGGACGACGATCTCCTTGCCCGTGGCGTGCGACCCGTCCACCCGCCCGCTGAGCGACACCCGGACGGTGCCGCCGGAGGTCACCTGCGCGCCGTCCTCGACCCGGATCTCCTCCAGCACGATCGGGCCGTCGTCGCTGCCCGGCTGGCGCTCGACGGACAGGTAGGCCTGGATGCACTCGTGGGTCGGGCCGGCCATCTTCACGCGGCCCCGCTCCAGCAGGATGGCCTTGGTGCAGAGCTCGGCCACGCGGTCCAGCTGGTGGGAGACGACGACCACCGGGATCCCGCTCTTCGCCAGCGAGCGCATCCGGCCGAAGGCGCGCTGCTGGAACTCGAAGTCGCCCACCGCGAGCACTTCGTCGATGATGAGCACGTCGGGGCTCAGGTGCGCCGCGATGGAGAACCCCAGCCGGGCGTTCATGCCGCTCGAGTAGCGCTTGGTCGGCGTGTCGATGAACGCCGAGATGCCCGAGAACTCGACGATTTCGTCGAACTTCTGCCGGATCAGCGACTTGGGCATCCCCATGATGGCGCCCTGCAGGTACAGGTTCTCCCGTCCCGTCAGGTCCTGGTGGAACCCCGCCGCGATCTCCAGCAGCGCGCCCACCCGCCCCCGCACCTCGGCCCGGCCCAGGGTCGGCGGGATGATCTTGGTGAGGGTCTTGAGGATCGTGGACTTGCCGGCGCCGTTCCGGCCAATGATCCCGAGCACGTCGCCCGGGCGCACCTGGAAGCTCACGTCCTGCAGCGCCCAGAACTGGTTGGCGGCGAGCTGGTGGCGGCGCGTGGCCTTGCCCATCAGCCGGCGCGCGGTGGCGGGAATCAGGTCGCGCAGGCTGTCGTGCCGCTCGCCCCGGCGGAACTTCTTCCAGACGTTCTCGAAATCGACGCCGGGCTCGACGCTGGTACGCTCAGACATTTTCGGCAAAGGCGGGTTCGGAGCGGTGGAAGAGATAGCTTGCGGCCAGCAGGCCGAATACGGCCCAGCCGGCGCTGTAGAGCAGCATCCACGGGTTCCAGGCCGCTGCCTGGACTCCCTCCCGCGTGGTCTCGGTGAGCGGGAGCAGGAGGTTGTGGCCCTGCACCACGGCGAGGCGCAGGCCTTCGAGGATCGGGGTGAGCGGATTGAGCTGCATGTAGACGGCCCCCTTCGGCCCCATCATCGCCGGCTCGTAGAAGACGGGCGTGAAGAAGATGCCGAAGGTCAGCAGCACCTGCACGATGTACTTGACGTCGCGGAAGAAGAGGTTGGCGCAGCTCAGGAAGAGCGTCGCCGCCGCCGTCAGCAGGAAGAGCAGGCCCAGGAGGGCAGGCACCCAGAGGAGCGACCACTGGAGGCTCACGCCCAGGAACGGCAGCAGCACCAGCAGGGCGGTCAGCCCGATCGCGGTGTCGAACGACTGCGCCAGCAGCGCCGAGAGCGGCAGCACCTCGCGGGGGAAGTAGACCTTCGCGATGAGGTTGTGGTTCGTCGTCAGCGTGCCGGTGGCGAAGGTGATCGTGCCGACGAAGAAGGCCCAGGCGATCCCCTTCACGGCGATCCCGGCGATGTCGGCGCTGCCCACCGAGGAGTTGGAGACCTGGCCCATCGCGAAGCGGACCAGGACGCCTGAGGCCACGATCAGGATGGGCATGAAGATGGCCCATCCGAAGCCCATGACCGCCTGCTTGTAGCGGATGCGGATGTCGCGCCGGGTGAACTCGTACATCAGCTCGCGGTAGGTCACCAGGTCGCGGAAGATCTCGCGAAAGGTGGCCCCCACGGACGGCTGGGCGGCGTCGGCCCGCGCGGCCGCCGCGTCGAGCACGCCTGGAGGCGGGGAGGTGATCTCGTGCGAAATCGTCGATTCGGTCAACGCTGAAGCCTCTCGGGAAGTACGTGCCGGGTCCGGCGCCCGGCATTGAGCAAGATCCATGCGCTCGGCGGCGGCGCAGTGGGCCCCCAACCGTTGAATATAGCCCGTGCCCGTGGGGTTGACCCGGCAATCCGGTCCGGGTGTCGCCCGGGCGCTACAGAAGCACGCCGATCCGCCACGGAATCGGCCGGTTTGCGCGAGGCTTGCGGCCCCGGACCGACCGGGGGAAACTTCCCCGGAAGTCCCGTCGGACCCTTCATGGCTCGCAGTTTGCCAGTGGGCCCGGCGAATGAGTCACCGATCCGTGCGCGAGGAGTGGAATTGAGCGGCAAGTCGAAAACCGTCGCCGTGGTCGTGCCGCTTCCCACCGGGCGCGGGCTCACGGCCGACGAGGAGGTGTCCTTCTGGCACGCCGAGCAGTTCCTGTCGGGGTACGACAGGTTCCTGCTGGCGCCGGAGGGGATGGAGATCGAGCGCCCGGGCTATCGTGTGGCCCATTTCCCGGCGCGGTTCTTCGGCGACAAGCACCGGCATAACCGGCTGCTGATCGACCCGCTCTTCTACGAGGCGTTCGCCGAGTACGAGTACATCTTCATGTACCACCTGGACGCGCTGGTCTTCTCCGACCAGCTGGCCGAGTGGTGTGCCCGCGGCTACGACTGGGTGGCGCCGGTCCGGTTCATCATGGACACCGACCCGCCCACGCTCGAGGCGCCGGTGACCGGAGGGTTCTCGCTCCGGCGCGTGGACGCGTTCCTCAACGTCCTGCGCTCGAAGCGAGGGGGACTCACCCCGCTGGAGTACTGGCGCGGGGCGCGGCGCGAATCGAAGGGGCCCGTGCTCGTCGCCAAGGCCTTCTGGGCGCTCGCCAAGCTGATCCCCCGGTTCAACAGCGTGGACTGGGAGCTCAAGCGGCAGTTCCTACCCGCTGGCGAGGACAACTTCTGGGCCATCCGGGCGCATCTCTACTACCCCGAGTTCAAGCGGGTGCCCGTGACCGAGGCGCTCTCCTTCGGCTGGGGCCTCGAGCCGCACTACTGCTACAAGCTGTGCGAGGGCAAGCTGCCCTTCGGCTGCCACGGCTGGAACCGGCGCGCCAACCGCGAATTCTGGATCCCGTTCCTGCTCAAGGATGTCCGCAGCCGCGTGCTGCCGGCCGGGTCGGGCTGGCTGCCGCGCGCCGCCTCGTGACCGGAGCCTCCGCCCCATGAAGGTCGTCATACTCGCCGGAGGGCTGGGCACCCGCCTGTCCGAGGAAACCGACGTCAAGCCCAAGCCGATGGTGGAGATCGGCGGGCGGCCGATCCTCTGGCACATCATGAAGATCTATTCCGCCCACGGCATCAACGACGTCATCGTCTGCTGCGGCTATCGCGGCTACGTCATCAAGGAATACTTCGCCAACTACTTCCTCCACATGTCCGACGTCACCTTCGACGTGGCCAACAACCGGATGGAGGTGCACAACAAGCGGGCCGAGCCGTGGCGCATCACCCTGGTGGACACCGGGGAGCAGACGATGACCGGCGGGCGGCTCCGGCGGGTGCGCGACTTCCTGGACGACGAGACCTTCTGCTTCACCTACGGCGACGGCGTGGGCAACGTGGACATCTCCCGGCTGGTCGCCTTTCACCGCGAGGAGAAGGTGCTGGCGACCATGACGGCCGTGAAGCCGCCGGGCCGCTTCGGCGCGATCAGCCTCGAGCCGGGCCAGCGCCGAATCGACCGGTTCCGCGAGAAGCCCCGCGGCGACGGGACCTTCATCAACGGCGGCTTCTTCGTGCTCGAGCCCGGCGCGATCGACTTCATCGCGTCCGACGCCACCACCTGGGAGCGGGAGCCGCTCGAGGACCTGGCCCGGAGCGGCAACCTCGCCGCGTACCCGCACGAGGGCTTCTGGCAGCCGATGGACACCCTTCGCGACCGGAAGCTGCTCGAGGACCTCTGGGCCTCCGGCGCTGCGCCCTGGAAGGTCTGGTAACGCGATGGCGAGGGTCTTCCTGACGGGGTGCGACGGCTACATCGGCACCCTGCTCGCGGGCGTGCTCATGGAGCGCGGGCACGAGGTCACCGGCTGCGACACCGGCTTCCACCGCATCGGATGGCTCTACAACGGCGTGGGGACGCTGCCGCGGGTGCTGGTGCGCGACATCCGCCGCCTCGAGCCGGCCGACCTGGCGGGCCACGACGCCGTGCTCCACCTGGCCGAGCTGAGCAACGACCCCGTCGGCGAGCTTGCGCCCCACATCACCTACGCGATCAACCACCAGGGCTCGGTTCGCCTTGCCCGGCTGGCGCGCGAGGCCGGCATCACCCGCTTCATCTACTTCAGCTCGTGCAGCGTCTACGGCGCGAGCGCCGACAAGGCGCAGGACGAGCAGGGCGACACCCAGCCGCTCACCGCCTACGCCGAGTGCAAGCTGCTGGTCGAGCGGGACGTCGGCGCCATGGCGTCGGACGACTTCTCGCCCACCTTCCTGCGCAATGCCACCGCGTACGGGGCCTCGCCGCGCCAGCGGTTCGACCTCGTCGTGAACAACCTCTCCGGCCTCGCCTGGTGCCACCGCGAGATCCGCATGGACTCCGACGGCACCCCCTGGCGCCCGCTGGTGCACGTGCTCGACATCTGCCAGGCCGCCGCCTGCGCGCTCGAAGCGCCGCGCGAGGCCGTCCATGCCGAGACGTTCAACGTCGGCGCCAACGGCGAGAACTACCAGGTGCGCGACATCGCCACCATCGTGGGCGAGACCTTTCCCGGGTGCGTCGTCTCCTTCGGCCAGCGGGGCGGGGACCAGCGCGACTACAAGGTGAACTTCGACAAGATCGCCGCGCAGCTCCCGGGCTTTGCGCCGCGCTGGAACGTGCGCCGCGGGGCGGAGCAGCTGCTCCAGGTCTTCGAGCGCATCCGCATGCCCCGCGACCTCTTCGAGTCCCGTGCCCACACCCGGCTCAAGCAGATCCACTACCTGATCGACACCGGCCAGATCGACCAGGACTTCTTCTGGCGCGAGTGAGGGACTGCCGATGCGGTTCACGCCCACCCGGCTGAGCGGGGCGTTCATCCTGGACCCGGAGCGGCGCGAGGATGCGCGCGGCCACTTCGCGCGCACCTTCTGCCGGCGCGAGTTCGAGGCGCACGGGCTCAAGCCCGACATCGCCCAGGCCAACATCGCCTGGAACGCGCGCAAGGGCACGCTCCGCGGCATGCACTACCAGGTCGCCCCGGCCGCCGAGACCAAGCTGGTGCGCTGCACGCGCGGCGCGCTGTGGGACGTCATCGTGGACCTCCGGCCGGAGAGCCCCACCTTCCTCGAGCATGTCGGTGTCGAGCTCTCGGCCGAGAACGGGCGCCAGCTCTTCGTGCCTGAGATGTTTGCCCACGGGTACATCACCCTCGCGGACGACACCGAGGCGGCCTACCAGGTCGGCGAGTTCTATGCGCCCGACGCAGAGCGGGGCATCCGGTTCAACGACCCGGCGCTGGGCATCTCCTGGCCCGTCCCGGTCGAGGTGATCTCGGACAAGGACGCCGCCTGGCCGGATTTCGTGGCGGCGCGCGCGTCGTGATCATCATCGATACCGCACTCCGCCGGCGGGAGGCGGAGGGCCGCCCGATCCGCGTCGGGATGATCGGCGCCGGGTTCATGGCCCGCGGCATCGCCAATCAGATCGTCAACTCGGTCCCGGGGATGCGGCTCGTGGCGATCGCCAACCGCACGGCCGCGAACGCGGAGCGCGCCTTCGCCGAGGCGGGCGTGGCCCCCGTGCGGGTGGCGCGGCTGGCGGAGCTCGAAGACAACGTCGCCGCCGGGCGGGCCAGCGTTACCGAGGATCCCGACCTGCTCACCGATGCGGAATCCATCGACTGCCTCATTGAGGTGACCGGCGCCATCGAGTACGGCGCCCGGGTGTCGCTGCGGGCCTTCGAGCGGCGGAAGCACGTCGTCAGCATGAACGCGGAGCTCGAGGGCACGCTGGGCCCCATCCTCAAGCAGTACGCCGATCGGAACGGCGTCATCTACACGGCGAGCGACGGCGACCAGCCCGGCGTCCAGATGAACCTCTACCGGCACGTCGTCGGCATCGGGCTCACGCCGCTGGTGCTGGGGAACATCAAGGGGCTCCAGGACCCGTACCGGACGCCCGCCACCCAGCGCGGCTTCGCCGAGAAGTGGGGGCAGAAGCCGGAGATGGTCACCAGCTTCGCCGACGGCACCAAGATCAGCTACGAGCAGGCCACCGTGGCCAACGCGACGGGGATGCGCGTGCTGCAGCGCGGGATGAGCAACGGGCTCGACTGGCCCGGGCACGTGGACGAGCTGACCCGGCACTACGACATCGAGGAGCTGCGCCGCATCGGCGGTGCGGTGGACTACGTGGTCGGCGCGAAGCCCAATCCCGGCGTCTACTGCCTCGCGGCGCACGACGACCCGAAGCAGCGGCACTATCTCAACCTCTACAAGCTGGGCGAAGGGCCGCTCTACAGCTTCTACACGCCCTACCACCTCTGCCACTTCGAGGTCCCCTTCTCGGTGGCGCGGGTGGTGGACTTCGGCGACTCGGTGATGCAGCCGCGCGCGGGGCTGATGGTGGACGTGGTCACGGTCGCGAAGACGGATCTCGAGGCGGGCACGCTGCTCGACGGCATCGGCGGGTACCACACCTTCGGCACGGCGGAGAATGCCGACATCGCGGCGCGCGAAGGGCTCCTGCCGATGGGCCTCAGTGAAGGCGCCCGGCTGCGCCGCAGCATCCGCCGCGACGAGGCCATCACGCGGGCTGATGTCGAGCTGCCCCAGGGCCGGCTGGCGGACCGCCTGCGGGCCGAGCAGGACGCGCGCTTCGCGGCCGGCTGAGCCGCGCGGGGCGACTAGATTTGGGCGGTCCGGCCGCACTCGCCGCCGGCCGGGAGCAACCCGACGCAGGGGGACAGACTGACCGAACCTTCCGCCGGCATCGCGAGTGCCGCGGCCAACTGGGTCTGGCTCGCGCCGTCCGCCTCCTTCGACCGCGCCGTCCACGTCGGCGAGCGTGGCGGTGTGCTGGGCCGCGCGCTCGCGCTGCAGATGGGCCGGCTGGCGGAATTCGAGGCATCTGAATGGCGGCAGGCGCTGGCGGAGGGACCGGTGGACTGGGTTGTACTCGATCTCGACCGGCTGCGGCAGGTGGGCGCTCCGCTCGGCGCGGTCCTGGCGGAGGCGCGCCGCGCGCTCGGCGGCGGCGGCAATCTCTGCCTGGTCGCGTATGCGGACCCGGCGCTCGCCGGGCGGCTGCGCGCCTCGCTCGGCACGCGGGCCGCGGCGCGCGCGGCGGCCCGCGCCGGCTTCCGCGAGGTGCGCCGCTACTTCGCCGTGCCGACCGCGCATGCGCCACGGTCGTTCGTGCCGGCGCGCCGGGCCGCCGCCGTGGCGTTCGAGGAAGCCCAGGCGGCGGGCAGCGCGCGCCGCGACCGGCTTCGGCTCGCCCGGCTGGGGCTCGATCCCGCGCTCTACCGGGGACACATCTGCCTCTGCACGGCGTGAACGCCTCGCTGGCGGCGCTGCTGCGCGACCTCGCGCGCCAGCTCGACGGCGCCGCCGCGGACTGGCACGATGCCATCGTGCAGCAGAACTACGGCGCCGTGCCCATCGCCGGTGCCCGAGCCGGGGGGCTGCCCAGCCTGCGCGGCTTCAACCTCCTCCTCCTCGCCCGCGACGGGACTCCGCGCCATTTCGCCAAGTGCCGCCCCCTCGCCGCGGACGAGCTGGCCCGTGAGACCGCGGTCGTGCAGCAGCTCTCGGCGCGCGCGGCCGGGCGCCGGCACGTACCCGCGGTGGCGATGGGCGTGGGACCGACGATGGCGGCCCAGCTCGCCGCTTACGCGGCGGGAGAGCCTCTCACCGCACATCTGCGCCGAATCGGGCCCGGCGCGTCCGAGCCGGCATTGCTCGAGATTCTCGACGTGGCGTCGCTGCTCGGAAGGCTCCTTGCCGAATCGCAACCCGGGCTTCCACCGGTGGATCTCGCCTCGGAAGCGGCGCCGCATCTCGCCTCGGTCGCTGGAGCGGGGCTCGACGCCGTGGCCATGGAGCGGATCGCCTCTGCCCTCACTGCCGCCGGCTCGGTCGGGCCGGCGCCGCAGCATGGCGACCTGTGGCCCCCGAACGTGATCCGGACGCGCGAAGCCTGGGTACTGCTCGACTTCGAGCTGTTCGGCCGCCTGGCGGTCCCGATGGTGGATGCCGTCCAGCTCACGCGGGCTTCGGGCGACGTGCTCTGGCCCCGGCCCGCGGCAGGCGCTGCGGGCGGCGCGAGCTGGATCGCCGAGCTCGCGACCCGCTCCGATCGCGCCGGCTTCACCCGACGCGTGCTCGAGGAGGCACGGCGGCGGCTCGCGCTCCCGGTGCCGGCCGCGCTCGGCTGTACCGCGTTCGCGCTGCTCGAGATCACCAGCCGCTTCCTGCTGGCCGGACGGGCCGAAGCCGACTGGAAGCCGGCGCTCGGCGCGCTGGGCGATTTCGCGTCGGCCCTGGGCCGCGGGCAAGGCGCGGCGGCGCTCTTCGGCGAGGCCGCATGACCGCCGCGGGCGATGGGCGGCTCCACGTCCTCTACTACTACTGGTCCCTCAAGTTCGACACCGGCTCGCCCAAGGTGCTGGTGAGCATGATCGACTCGCTCGACCGGGCGCGCGTCGTGCCGTACTTCTGGGCCGTCGGCGAGGGGCCCCTCGTCCGGGAGCTGGTGCGGCGCGAGGTCGCCCTGCTCGAGGGGCCCGCCGGGGAAGTCTCCTGGCGGCGCCCGGTCGAGGCGGTCCGGCGGGTGGCGGGCAAGGTGCGCGCACTCCGGCGCGCGCGCATCGGGCTGCTGCACATCAACGAGTTCGGCTGGAACCACGACCTCGCGCTCGCCGCCTGGCTGCTCCGCGTCCCGGTCGTGCTGCACGTGCACAATCCGCTCACGGTGGACCGGAACAACCTGCACCACCTGATCGCCAGCCGGGTGCTCTTCGTGTCGAAGGCGCACATGCAGCAGACCCGGCACTTCCACCGCGTGGCCGCGCGGGCCCGCGTGCTGCACAATCCGATCGACGTCGGCTACTACGCCTCCGGCCGCTCCCTGCGCGCGGAGCTGGGCATCGGGGAAGGCGACGTGGTCGTCGTGGCCATCGGGCAGATCGTGCCGCGGAAGGGCATCGACGTGCTGCTCGGGGCGGCGGAGCGCCTCCTCCCCAGCCATCCGCGGCTGCACTTCCTCGTGGTGGGACCGGAGAAGGCGTCGCACGCGGAGTATCCCGCCGAGCTGCGGGCGCGCGCGGCGGCGCCGGAGCTGGGCGGCCGGTTTCGCTTCCTTGGCTCGCGCGCCGACGTGCCGGACCTGCTCGCCAGCGCGGACATCTTCGCGCTGCCGACCCGCGACGAGCCGTTCGGCCTGGTCATCGCGGAGGCGATGGCGGCCTCACTGCCGGTGGTGACCACCAACATCGGCGGGATTCCCGAGGTGGTCGGCAGCTCCGACGCCGGCATTCTGCTCGACCCGGACGACGTGGCGGGATTCGCCGAGGCGATCGGGCGGCTCGCCGCTTCGCCGGAAGAACGGTCCCGGCGGGGCGCGCGCGGGAAGCGGCAGGTCGAGCGCGAATTTGCCTTCGGCGTCTTCCGGGAACAGCTCGCGCAGGTCTACGCGGAGGCGGTCCGGTGATCCTCGCGGCCATCGCCGCGGCGGCATTCGGGCTGCTCGTGGTGGCCTGGATCGTCTATCCGGCGCTGATGTGGCTCAGGGCGCGGAGCGGACGCCGGGCCGGGCAGGGAACCGCCGGCGCAGCCGGCGACGCGGCACCGGGCGGAACGCCCGCCGTCGCGGTCGTCGTCGCCACGCGCGATGATCCGGCGCTCGTCGAGGCGCGGATCGAGAACCTCTTCGCGTCCGACTATCCTCCGGAGCGCTTGCGCATCGTCGTCACCGTGGACCCGGGCTCGCCCCATCCGCCCCGGGCGTACGAGGAGCGGCTGGGCGCGCGCGCGGCCGTGGTGGCGGGGGACCCTCCGGGCGGGAAGGCGGCCACGCTCAATGCCGGCGTCCGCGCGGCGGCGGGGGCCGACGTCATCGTCTTCGCCGATGCCGGACAGCAGTTCGATCCCCAGGCGATCCGCCGCATGACCGACGAGCTGCGCGATCCGGCCTTCGGC
>CAMLLJ010000011.1 GCA_946480845.1 uncultured Gemmatimonadota bacterium | reverse complement strand
GCTGCTGCTGGTACTTGAGCCACTCGCTCCAGCAGACGTTGCAGATCTGCTCGAATACCCGCCCGCCGAGCTCGTTCTGGAAGGGCCGGAACGGCATCCTCTCCCGCTCCTGGCCGCAGCGCGCGCACGTCACGTTTGCCATGCCGCAAACATAGCGGCGCCGGGCGCTCAGGGCATGAGCTGCCGCCCACTGTGCAGCTCGCCGCGCCGGAGCGCGCGCACCCCGCTCGCGGTGCCGAACGCGCAGGCAAAGCCGAGGACGACGGCCGGCGTCACCGAGATGAGCGGGAGCCAGCTGATCGGCCACGCCACGAGAAAGGCGATCACCCCGGCCGCAATCGGGGCGAACGGCGAACGGATGGCGTCCACGAAGCGGAGCCGGCGGCGGACGAAATTGCGGCTGATGACGTACCCGCCGATGCCCAGCAGCAGTGTGCCGCCGAGCAGGGCTATCTCCAGCAGGGAACCCAACATGCGTGAAGCCTCCTGATAGGGCGTTCGATTCGTGTTCCAATACGGAACAAGCAGGAGGATGGTTTCAGTTCCCCGCCTACCACCGCATGGCGGCGCTCCCCCACATGAACCCGGATCCGAAGGCCGTCATCACTACCAGGTCCCCGCGCCCGATCCGGCCCGCCCGCACGCATTCGTCGAGCAGGATCGGGATCGTCGCGGCGGTGGTGTTGCCGTAGCGCATGATGTTGTTGAATACCTGGTCATCGCGCAGGCCGAGGGACTTCTGCACCATCTCGGAGATGCGGAGGTTGGCCTGGTGGGGGAGGAGGAGCCCGATGTCCGCCGTGGTGAGGCCCTGAGCGGCGAGCAGCGCCTGCACCGACTCCGGCATCCGCGATACGGCGTGGCGGAACACCTCCTTGCCGTCCATCTGGAGCAGGTGGCGGCCGGCATCGATATGTTCCTTCGTGATGCGGGGATGGTACATCGAACCCGGCGCATCCACCCAGAGCTTTTCGGCGTACTGTCCATCGGAGTGCAGGTCGAAGCCGAGGAACCCGCGGTCCGCCGAGTCGCCCCGTCCGAGGACGACGGCGCCGGCGCCGTCGGCGAAGATCACGGCGGTGTTGCGCCCCGCGCTGCTCACGTCCATGCCGGTGGACTGCACCTCGGCCCCGACCACCAGGATCGTGCGGTAGGAGCCGGCGCGGATCCATGCGTCCGCCACCGAGAGCGCGTAGATGAACCCGCTGCACTGCGCGCGCACGTCGAGCGCGGGAATCGGGCCGGCCCCGAGCAGTTGCTGGAGGTACACCCCGGTGCCCGGCGCGAAGTGGTCGGGCGTTGAGGTGGCGAGTACGATGGCGTCGATGTCGCCCACGCCGACGCCGGCGGCGTCGAGCGCGTTCCGGCTCGCGGCGAGCGCGAGCCCCGCGCCGGTTTCGCCTTCCCGCACCCAGCGGCGCTCCTGGATGCCGGTGCGCGTGCGGATCCATTCGTCGCTCGTGTCCATCCGCGAGGTGAGGTCGTCGTTGGTCACCACCTGATCGGGCACGGCGAAACCGGTGCCGAGGATTACGGATCGCGACATGAGCTCCACGGGGAGGCGGGAGAGGGGCCGGGGGATGCAATTGTGGCGCGCGCAGGGAGCGCGCGCAAGGCCGCCCCGAACGTCGCCTGCACGCGCCGTCTCGGCGCTGCTGCTGCTTTCGTCCGCGGGGTGCGTTCACGCGGGCAGCGCGCCCGCCAGGCGAGTCGAGGACGTGGCGTTCCCCGCCGCCGGCCGGGCCGTGGCCTCCCCGCTCTTCGAGACCGCAGGCGACGAGCGCCGCCGCGACCGGGACGGCGAGGCCGAGTACGTGATCGACGCGCTGCGCCTCGCGCCGGGGATGCGGGTCGCCGACATCGGCGCCGGCACCGGCTACTACGCGATCCGGCTCGCGGCGCGCCTCGGACCGGCATCGCTGGTCTATGCCCAGGAGAACGATCCGGCGCGGCTCGCGCGGATCAGCGCGCGGGCGGACCGGGAGCGGCTCCTCAACATCATTCCGGTCCAGGGGTACCCCAACGATCCGGCGCTGCCCCCGGGCTCGGTGGACGTGGCGCTGGTGGCGCACGCCTATCACCAGATCCCCGGCCCCTACGAATTCCTCTACCGGCTCGCCGGCGCGCTGGCGGCGGGAGGTCGGGTGGGCGTGATCGGCTTCGACCGGCAGTCGGTGCAGTACGGGGTCGATCCCGACCGACTCGAGTGCGAGTTCGAGGCGGTCGGGTACCGGCGGGTCGCCTACTACCTGCTGACGCCCGGAGAAGCGTACCTGGCCGTCTTCGAGCCGCCCGACCGCCTCCCCGACCCGTCGGCCATCGTCCCCTGCGGAGCGGCCGATGCGTCCCCGGCCGACCAGGGCCGGAACCGCTGAGCCGGGCCGGGCGTTCCGGTAGTCATCCCGAATGGAGATGCCGATGGACCCGTCCCCCCGAGGCGTGAAGCGGCACCATGGCATCGTCCGGCTGGCGCACTGGCTCAACGCCGTGCTGCTGGCCGGCATGATCGCGAGCGGGCTGCAGATCTACCTCGCCTTCCCGCACATCGGCCAGAAGAACGGCGTTTACGCGGTGCCCAATCCGCTCGATTCCGCGCGGTTTCCCGAGTGGGCGCGCCTCGGCGGCTGGCTTGCCGGCGGGCTCAACTGGCACTTCGCCCTCGCCTGGCCGTTCGTGATCACGGGGCTCGTCTACCTCGCGTTCCTCGCCGGCTCCGGCGAATGGCGGTCGCTGCTCTTCCGCCCCCGCGACGTGAAGCCGGCGCTCGCCATGCAGGCCTACTACCTGCGCCTCCGCCGCGAGCATCCGCCCCAGGGCAAGCACAACGCGCTGCAGAAGGCGGCCTACACCTTCATCGTCGCGCTCGGCGCCATTGCGGCGCTGAGCGGGTTCGCCATCTACAAGCCGGTGCAGCTCGCCTGGCTTACCGCGCTCTTCGGCGGCTACGAGCTGGCGCGCTACTGGCACTTCATCGCCGTCTGGCTCTTCATCGGGTTCACCATCCTGCACGTGGTGCTCGTGTTCGCGGCGGACCCCGCATCGCTCCGCGGGATGATCACCGGCTGGTACCGGGGGAGGCATCCGAGCCATGGCTGACCACGACGGTACGGGCAACGAGACCGCCGGTCTCGACCGCCGCGCCTTCCTGCGGCTCGGCATGGTGGCCGGGCCGGCTTCGCTCGCGGCCGCCTGCGGCTGGGACGGCGGAGAGCTCCTCCGACCGAAGCTGCTGGCGGTCTCCCGCGTCAACGACTGGGTGGGCGAGCACCTGCTCCATTCCAACCGCCGGCTCGCGAAGGAGTATCGGGTGAGCGCCCGGAGCCGGCTCATGCCCGCCTATCACGTCGGACCTGAGCTGCCGCGGCTGCCGGCGGGCGCCCCGTGGAGTCTCGAGGTCGGCGGGCTGGTGCGGAAGCCGGCCAGGTTCACCCTCCCGATGCTGCAGGCGCTCCCGGCGGTCAGCTACACGGTGAAGCACCACTGCGTGGAAGGATGGACCACGATCGGATCGTGGGCGGGAGTGCCCATGAGCGCGATCGCGGCGATGGTCGAGCCCACCGCCGACGCCCGGTTCATCCGCTTCGATTCGTTCGACGTGGACCGGTCCGGCGAGGCCTACATGAACGGCTGGGACCTCGAGTCGGCGATGCACCCGCAGACGATCATCGCGCATGCGTACAACGACAGGCCGCTCACCGCCGAGCATGGCGCACCGGCGCGCCTCTATGCGCCGGTGAAGCTTGGCTACAAGATGACCAAGTACCTGACGCGGGTGACCTTCACGAAGGAGAAGCCGGGAGGGTACTGGGAGGACCGCGGCTATCCCTGGCTGGCGGGGCTCTGAGGTCGCGGGCGGCAGGGAGGTGCCCTGCCGCCGTCACCCTACCGCCGGATGAGGTAGGCCGCCTTGAGGAAGAAGGCGTCCTCGTTCCTGCGCACGTTGCTGAAGCTCAGCGCACCGCTGTCCTGCAGCGTGGACCCGTAGCCGAAGTAGAGCGCCGTGCCCGGTGTCGGCTCGTAGGCGGCGAGCCAGTCGATCCGGAAGAGGTTGTCGTCGCGGCCGGTGTCGGTGCTGCCGGCGACCAGGATCGGCGCCCCGTCGGTGGCGTTCCGGAGCGCGGCCTGCCGCTCGGCGCGGTACTCGCCGATGAAGCGGAAGAAGAACGCGCGTGAGGGCTGGAACTCCACCTTGAGCCGGGGGATGATCGCGCGGGCGAACTCGCTGTCGTCGCGGTCGCGGGCCAGGCGGAAGTAGTTGACGCTGCCGGTGGCGCGGACCGAGCTCACCGGCCGCACCGTGAGCGATGCCCCCAGCTCCATCCCGTGTCCCTCCGCCGCCTCGGCGAAGATCGGCGCCTGGCCGAAGCCCGCGTTCACGCTGGCCGAGAAGGACTGGAAGGTGGGCGTGCTCACCGAGGCCGACACGGCGAGCTGCCCCGTCACCTTCTCCGCGGGCACGAACGGCAGCGGCCCGCCCGGCCCCGACACCTCGTAGCCGCCGAAGCTCGCCGGATCGAAGAAGTAGAACCGGCGCTCGAGGCCGGCGCTCGCCGACCAGCCGCCGCGGAAGTTGTAGCGGGTGTTGATCTCCTCATCGCCCTCGATGGCATCGCCGAGCGAGAAGTCGTCGTAGTCCCAGAGCCGGTTCACGCCGAAGAAGGTGGTGAACTGCTCGATCAGCGCCCCGCGGCCGCCGTAGAAGGAGAGCCGGTTGAAGGCGCTCCCGTTCACGATCCCGGTCCGGTTCACGAACCCCGACTGGGTCGCGAACTCCGGCGCGATCCCGTTGAGCCGGTAGTTGAAGCCCCAGCTCCGCCCCGTCCGGTCGAACTCCGCCTTCCAGATCGCGCCGTTGCGCGAGCCCGCGTCGTCACGCGTCCAGGAATTGCCCAGCTGCCCCTCGAGGAAGTAGAGCCGCGCGAAGACGATGTGCGCATCCGCGGAGGCGACGCGATTGTAGGCATCGCCCGCGATCCGGTCGGTGTAGGTGAGCCCGCCCGTCGACGCCGATCCCAGGTCGTAGCGCAGCCGCCCGATGTTGAAGAGCGCGTCGTCCTCGCCGGTCTCATCCAGCGCCGCGAGGTAGGCCGTGGCGAGGCGGCCGAACTTGCCCGTCATCTTGGCGCCGGCGATCGGGTCGTTGATGCGCCGGGTGTAGACCAGCTGGTTGGGGGTGGCGAACAGCTCGATCCCCTCGAGGAAGAAGGGGCGCTTCTCGGGGAAGAAGAGGGCGAACCGCTCGTTGACGGTGACCTGGCCCTCGTCGGACTCGACGGTGCTGAAGTCGGGATTCACCGTGGCATCGAGCGCGAAGTTGGTGAAGCCGAGCCGGAGGTTGGCGCCCGCGCTCGGGTCCACGTCACCGCGGTCGAAGACGCCGGTGGACGGGTCGCGCACGCCGCCCAGGCTCGCCGTGACGAACGGCGACAGCTCGGTGACGATGCCGCGCTCGAGGTCATGCAGGCCCGCGAGCGTGCCGCTCTGGGTGAGAAAGCTCGAGCTTGCGCGGCGGGTGTCGGCCCAGGTGTCCTCGTAGCCGGTGCGCTGGGTGACGCGCACGATGTTGAGCCCCCAGTCCTGCGGGCCGCCGCCGCGGAAGCGGAGGCTCTTGAAGGGGATGCGGACCTCGACTTCGTAGCCCTCCGGCGTGGTGCGGCCCTTCGACTGCCAGACGTAGTCCGGGTTGCGGTCGGTGCTCCCAGCCGCGAGCTGGCCCGGGCTCAGCTGCCCCTCGCTCCGCACGCCGTCTTCCTGCGCCCCGAGCGGGTTCACGCCGAAGAAGAAGGCGCGGCGCTGGTCGTTGAAGGTGTCCAGGTAGATGGTGACCCGGTCCTCCTGATCGAGATCGTCGCGGTCGGCCACGGTGGCGCGGATGGAGCCGGGGTTCCGGTCGCGCGCGATGATCCCGAAGTGGATCGCCGTCGGTGAATACCAGACCAGGACGTCGGTCTGCTCCTCGGCGGGGCGCCCGTCCACGGGCTGGTACTGGCGGAATCCCGTGAGCCGGGCCGCCTGGGCCCAGGCCGGCTCGTCGAGGACGCCGTCCACGGCGACCTGCGCCTCGATCCGGGGAATCTCGACGGTCGGCCGCGCCGCGCGGGCGGTGCCGGGGTCCTGGACGAGGGCGAGGAGCAGCAGGCTATGCACGGGAGGTCCGGGTCTGTGGTCGGGTCGGGAGACAATCTAACCGGGAAACCAGAAAGGCACGAAGGACGACTGCGCGTCCCCCGTGCCTTTGCTGGCTGGTGCAGCGGCCGTTACTCGTAGCGGAGCGCCGCGATCGGATCGAGGCTGGCCGCGCGCCGCGCCGGCCAGATCCCGAAGAAGAGCCCCACGAAGGCGCTGAAGCCGAACGCCACGATGATCGCCGGCATCGAGATCAGCGTGTTCCATTGCATGAACTTGGCCAGCACCACCGCCATGCCGCTCCCGAACAGGATGCCCAGGATGCCGCCCGTGAGGCAGAGCACGAGGGCCTCGATCAGGAACTGCAGGAGGATGTTCCCCCGGGTGGCGCCGAGCGCCTTGCGCACGCCGATCTCCTTGGTGCGCTCGGTGACCGACACCAGCATGATGTTCATGATACCGATGCCGCCCACCAGGAGGCTCACCGCCGCGATGCTCGCCAGCAGGATGGTGAACGTCTTGGTCGCCTCCTGCCGGGTGGCCAGGATGTCCTGCGGGTTGCGGATCTGGAAGTCGTTGTCGCCGCCCGGCCGGATGTTGTGCTCGCGCCGGAGGATGCGCTCGAGGTCCACCATGCCCTGCTCGACCGGGACCCCGTCGGCCACCTGGATCGACATCGAGCGGATCCGGTCGGTGCCCAGCACGCGGTACTGCGCGGTCTGCAGCGGGATGAAGATCTGCTCGTCCGGGTTCTGGAAGGACCCCGCCGAGCCCTTCCGGCTCAGCACGCCGATGATCTCGAACGGGATTCCCCGCAGCGAGATGCCCTGGCCGATCATCGCCCCGGCGTTCACGCCGAGCTGCTCGGGCACGTCGGCGCCGAGCACGGCGTAGCGCTGGCGGCTCGCGTCGTCGCCGTCGGTGAACGAGCGGCCGAACGGCACCGTGTAGTTCTTCACCTCGACGAAATTGGCCGTGGTGCCCACGACCGGGCTGCTCAGGTTCTGGTTCCCGTACTTCACCTGCATGTTGTTCTGCAGCTCCGGCACCACCGCCTTGATCAGCCTGGCGTCGCGGCGCACCGCGAGGTAGTCGTCGGTGGTGAGGCTCACGCGGTTCTGCTGCGCGACCCCGCCGCGGAACGACTGGCCGGGGAAGATGGTGAAGGTGTTGGCGCCGAGCGACGCGATCTGGTCCTCGACCGCCTTCTGGGCCCCGCTTCCCAGCGCCACCATCGTGATCACCGCGCCGACGCCGATCACGATGCCGAGCATCGTGAGCATCGAGCGGAGCTTGTTGGCGCGGATCGACTGGAACGCGACCGCGATGGTTTCGCCGATGAGCATCGCTACCTCCCGCCCTGACGGGCCGGGGTCGGCGCGTTGCGAGGCTGGTTGCTCATCCCGGGCACCCCGCCGCCGCCGGTCATCTGGTTGACCCGCTGCTGGAACTCCTGCTGCGACTGCACCAGGCTCGCGCTCGGCAGGATCATCACCGAGTCACCGGCCGCGAGCCCCGAGGCGACCTCGCTGTAGTCCAGGTCGGTGAGGCCGGTCCGGATGGGCACCGGCTCGGGCCGGTCGCCGCGCTTCACGAACACGATGTAGTTCCCGCCGAACTGCGGGTCGGCCGCGCCCTGGCGGGCGCCCCGCCCGCCGGCCCGCTGCATCCCCTGGAACACGGTGCGGAGCAGGGCGCGCTCCTGCGCCGTCGGCTCCTGGCCGCTCATGCGCTTCTGCATGATGGCGCGGATCTGCGCCTCGGTGACGCCCTCGGGCAGCTTCACCGTCTGCCCGCTGGGGAGCGTCATCGAGTTGCCGGCCGCGGCGGCGCCGGTGTCGCCGGCCGCGCGCGGCGTGGCCGCGCCCAGCGAGGCGCGCTGGCCCGCCGTGTCGGTGCCGCCCGCCGGGCGCTGCTGGGCCGCCGCGATCTGCGTCTGCACGTCCTCGGGGTCGAGGCCGAGCACCTGCGCCGCCGACGCCACGTCGCGCTGGGTGCGGAGCGCGGCGTTGGGCACCGCGAGCACCCCCTCGCGCCGGCCCACGTGGATTTCGACCTCGGTGTTCATGCCCGGCTTGAGCAGCCCGCCGCGGTTCTGGATGCGCACCAGCACCGGGAACATCGTCACGTTCTGCTGCACCTCGGCCAGCGGCTCGACCTTGAGCACCTCGCCCTCGAAGGGCCGGCTCGGATAGGCATCGACGGTGACCGTGGCGGCCAGGCCGGGCTGGATCTTGCCGATGTCCGTCTCGTCCACCAGCGTCCGCACCTGCACCAGCTCGAGGTCGGCCATCTTGAGCAGGATGGTGCCGCCGCTCACGTTGCCCGTGGCCGAGGTGATCAGCGTGCCGCGCTCGACCGTCTTCTCGATGATGGTGCCGGTGATCGGCGCGCGGACGTTGGCGTCGGCGAGCTGGATGCGCGCGTTGTCGAGGGACACCTGGCTCCGGACCACCGCGGCGCGCGCGTTGGCGTAGGCCAGCGTGGCCGTCTCGTGCTCCTGCTCGGTGATCGACTTGCTGGCGAACAGCTCGTCGGCGCGCTTCTTCTGGCTCAGCGCGTTCTGCAGCTGCGCGCGGGCCACCTCCAGCTCCGCCTGTGCCTGCGCCAGGTTGTTCTGGGGGATGCGCGGGTCGATCCGCACCAGCATGTCCCCCCGGTTCACCAGCTGGCCGGTCTCGGCCAGGATCTGGAGCACCTCGCCCGAGGCCTTCGACTTGACCTCGACGGTGGTGTCGGGGCGGATCGCGCCGGACGCCTGGACCGAGACGACGATGTCGCGCGTCTCGACCGGGACGGCCTGGTAGACGACCTGCTCCTCCTGCTTCTTGCAGCCGGCCGCGGCGAGCGTGGCGAGTGCGGCGGCTGCGAC
The DNA here is from genome assembly GCA_946480845.1 of uncultured Gemmatimonadota bacterium. The sequence continues at coordinate 16,714 of CAMLLJ010000011.1, read as the reverse complement.
GGTACGGATGCGCATCAGTGCGTTGCCTCGGTGAGGAAGTCCCGCTCGACCGTCCCGTCCTTGAGGTGGACCTGCCGGTCGGCATGTGCCGCGATGTCGTGCTCGTGGGTGACGAGGACGATGGTCTGTCCCGCCGTGTGCAGCTCCTCGAAGAGCCCCATGATCTCGACGCTGGTGGCGCTGTCGAGGTTGCCGGTCGGCTCGTCGGCGAGGAGGATGCTCGGGTCGTTCACCAGCGCCCGGGCCACCGCGACGCGCTGGCGCTGGCCGCCCGAGAGCTCGTTGGGCCGGTGGTGCATCCGGTCCCCCAGGCCCACGCGGGTGAGCGCCTGGGTGGCGCGGTCGCGCCGGTCCTTCGCGCCGATGCCGGCGTAGATCAGCGGCAGCTCGACGTTGTGCAGCGCCGTGGCCCGGGGAAGCAGGTTGAACGTCTGGAAGACGAACCCGATCTCCTTGTTGCGGATGCGCGCCAGCTCGTCGTCGCCCAGCTCGGAGACGCGGTGGCCGTTGAGCCAGTACTCGCCCGCGTTCGGCGTGTCCAGGCAGCCGATCATGTTCATCAGCGTGGACTTGCCGGACCCGGACGGGCCCATGATCGCGACGAACTCGTTCTTCCGGATGACGATGTCCAGGCCGCGGAGGGCCCGCACCACCTCGCCCCCCATGTCGTACTCCCGCTGCAGGTTGCGCGTCACGATCACGGCGTCGCGCGGGACGTCGGCGGGGAGGAGCGCCATGCGCTCCGCGGTATCCGTCAGGGCAGCGGTCATAGGTCGCGTCCGATGAGGGCTTCGATCTGGGCCTTGGCGCGGAGGAAGTCGAACCGGGCGTTGACGGCATCCACCTCGGCCTGGTCGAGCGACTCCTGCGACGTGAGCACGTCCACGATGGTCGAGGCGCCCAGGCGGTACCGCTCCTGCTGGACGCGGAGGTCTTCCTGGGCCGCGGCGACGCTGGTCACCGTGATGCCGATCCGGGTCCGCGCCGCCTCGAGCTGCGCCAGCTGCGTGGTCAGGTTGGCCGACACCAGGCGCGCCGTCTCCGCCGCCTGCGCGTCGGCCAGCTGGGCCGCGTTCCGCTGGATCTCGATGTTCTGCTCGCGCGAGAAGCGGTTGAAGATCGGGTAGCTGAGCGACAGGCTCATCGACCGGTTGCCGTACAGGTTGTAGTCGTTGGAGCGGCTGCCGCTGAAGCCGTAGTTGCCCGACAGCGAGAGCGTGGGCCAGTAGGCCGAGCGCGCGGCGCGGAGCGAGGCGTCCGACGCCTCGGCGTTGGCGCGCGCCGACTGAAGCTGCGGCGAGCGCGATTCCGCCTCGGCCCGGAGCGCGGCGCTGTCGTCGGCGAAGGTGACCTGGTAGTAGCTCGAGTCGTCCTCGGCCCGCACCCGGCCGGCGCGGCCGATCAGGCGGGCGAGGTTGGCCTCCGCGGAGGCGAGCGACGCCTGGGCCTGCACCAGCTGGAGCTGCGCGTTGCCCAGCGTGACGCGGGAGCGCAGCGAGTCCGAGCGGGTGGCCGAGCCGGCCGCGAGCTTGTTGATGGAGACCTTGAGCTGTTCCTCGGCGCGGCGCACGCTCGCCTCGCGCACCGAGAGGAGCTGGCGCGCGGCCAGCGCGTCGAAGAACTGGTTCGTCGTGGTGAGGGCCTGCTGGAACCGCGCGTCCACGAAGTCCGCCTCGGCCGCCTCGGCATCGGCGCGGGCGGCGCGGGTGTCGGCGCCGCGGCGGAAGCCGGTGAACAGGTCCACGCTCGAGCTGAGCGAGGTGCTGATGCTCCCGCTCGCGCTGCCGCTCTGCAGGCCGGTCACCGGGTCGATGCGCGACGGCACGCCCGAGTACGACTGGTTGGTGCTGGAGCGCAGGTCGAGCGAGGGCAGGTACGCCGCCCTGGCGCTGCGCACCCGCACGTCGGCGTTGCGCACCGCGCCCTGGGCCTGCACCACGCGCGGCTGCACCGCTTCGGCGAGGCGCACCGCCTCGGCGAGGGTCACGCCCGGCGCCGTCGAGTCGGGGGACTGCGCGGCGAGCGGCGCGCCGGCGAGCGCGAGCAGTGCGGCGAGCGCCAGGCTAGCGCGGCGCATGGTTGTCATCTCCTCGGGTGCGCATCGAATCGAACCTCTTGGTCATGTCGGCAAGCCGGCGCTGCTGGTCGGGGGAGAGCTGCAGCCGGATTTCCGAACGGATCGTGTTCTGCAAAGTTTCAAAGCGCGGCGCCACTTCGCGGCGCAGCGAGTCCATCGCCGGACGGTACCGCTCCACGATGGCGCGGACGCTGTCGCGCTGCTCCGGCGAGAGGTCGAGCGTGCGCGTCAGGTGCTCCACGTAGCCGCGCGGGCCGCGCCGCCGCTCGCGCGACGGCCCCGCGCCCTCGCGGTTGGCCAGCAGCATGCCGGCGGCGCCGCAGAGCGCGCCGACCAGGAACATGGCCGCGAGCAGGATCGCCGCGCGCCTCCGGTTCTGCATCAGCGCTCTCCCACGATGGCCGCGAGCATCGCGTCGGTGCTGGCGCCGTCGCCGCCGGCGCCGGCGAGCAGCGTCTCGGGCAGGCCGGTGGACTGCACGGCATCCGCGAGCGAGACCGGTTCGATGTCGCCGGCCGCGCCGAGCCCGATCCAGAGCGACACCGCCAGCGCCAGCGCCGCGGCGGCCGCAAGGCCCGGCCGCACCCAGGCGGCCAGGACATCCCAGCTGGTGTCGGGCGCCGGCCGGGCCAGCGCGCGGCGCACCTGCGCGACGAAGACCCCGTGCCCGGGCGCCTCGAGGTGCGCGCGCAGCAGCGCGCCCAGGCGCTCGTCGGGCCCCGAATCGAACGGGTTGGTCATCGTGCCTCCTCCAGGTACGGGCCCAGGATGGTCCGGAGCGCGCGGCGGGCGTGGAATACGTCCGAGCGCACGGTGCCCTCCGGAATGCCCAGCACTTCCGCGATCTCCGAGTGGGCGAACCCCTCGGCGTCGAACATCGTCACCGCCAGCCGCTGCCGCTCGGGCAGGGCGGCGAGCGCCCCGGCCAGCCGCTCCCGGAGCAGCGCGCGCTCCGCTTCCCGCTCGGGCGACGGACCGCCGGCGGCGAGCGCGGGCGAGAGGTCATCCGTCCGCCGCACCGCCTGGCGCCGGCGGAGGTCCCGCGCCGCGTTCACCACGATCCGCATCAGCCAGGGCCGGAACGGCCGCGACCGGTCGTAGCGGTCGATGGCGCGCCAGGCAGCCAGGAACCCGTCCTGCGCGGCGTCGTCGGCGTCCTGGTCGTTAGCGAGCACCACCCGCGCCGCCCGGCGCGCCTGCGGGGCATGGCGGTCCACCAGCTCCCCGAACGCATCGCCATCACCCGCCGCCGCGCGGGCGGACAGTTCGGCATCGGTTACAGTGGAGGTACGCATGGGGGTGTGCGGACGTTGAGCCGGCCGGCCGCCTAGCGGTCCGCGCGCCGGTGGAACGCTTCCCGGGCGGCCCCCAGCGCGAACCAGCCGCAGAGCGCGCCGACCACGTAGGCGGTGGGCCGGGGGAGGGCAATGAAGAGCGCGGCGAGGATGACCAGCAGGATGCTGAGCGGCCCGTAGACCGACCGCCGGGCGTTCCCGACGACGGTGCGGAGCGCGAGGGCCGCGCGGTGGCGCATCTCGCGCGTGCTGCGGCGCCGGCTGACCGGCGCTTCCGGCGCCACCAGCTGGAGCGCGGTGGGCATCCGCCCCGCGAGCCGCCGCGGCCCGCGCATCGGCCGGCGCAGGACCTCGCGGCTCCGCTGCACGTCACGCCGCAACTGCGCCTCGAGCGGCTCGGCCACGACCGGATCCTCGATCAGCACGTCGAGCTCATAGTTCCCGACCAGGCTCGCCGGATTGATGTTGCTCGAGCCGATGCGGGTCCAGCGGCCGTCGGAAGTGACGGTCTTGGCGTGCAGCATGGCGCCGTCCCATTCGAAGATGCGGACGCCGCTCGCCAGCAGGTCGCGGTAGCCGATGCGGGTCAGGTTCCGGACCAGCGGGATGTCGCTCGACCCCGGCACCAGCAGGCGCACGTCCACGCCGTCGCGCGCGGCGTCACGCAGCGCCTGGAAGAGCCGGGGCGGGGCCACCAGGTAGGCGTCGGTGATCCAGAGGCGCTCCAGGGCGCCGGCGGCCAGCATCTCGATCACCCGGTAGGCGCGCTCCCGCCCCGGCTCCCCGGCGATGACCCGCACTTCGGCATCGCCGGCGGCCGGCACCTCGACCGGCGCTTCAGGGGCCGGGATCTCGCCGCCGGCCTCCTTCCAGGTCACCTCGAAGGTGCGGTCGAGCATGACGGCGGCGGGCCCCTCGACGTCGATCGCGCTGTCGCGCCAGGGCTCGCTGCCCGGCGTGCCGTCGCCGGTCCACTCGTCACCGATGCAGAGTCCGCCCATCACCGCGCGGCGGCCATCGGCAGACACCAGCTTGCGGTGGTTCCGGCTGAAGACGCCCACGACGTTCACGACCTTGAACGGGTTGAAGGCGCGCACCTCGACCCCGGCCTCCCGGAGGAAGCGCCAGTAGCGGCGCGACGTGCCGAAGGAGCCGAGCCAGTCGTAGAGGACGCGCACCCGGATCCCTTCCTTCGCGCGCGCCGCGAGCAGCTCGGCGAACTGCCAGCCGATCACGTCGCTCCGGATGATGTAGTTCTCGAAGTGGACCCAGTGGCGCGCGCCGATGATGGTCTCGCGCATGGCGGCGTAGGCGGCTTCGCCGTCGATCAGCGGGGTCACCCGGTTCCCGGGAATGGGCCGGCTGCCGGCCGCCCGGGTCATGGCCGAATCGACGGCCTGCGCGTAGCGGGCCCAGCGCGCCCGCTTCATCCCCCGCCGAGGCCGATCGCGTGCTCGTGGGGGCGAAGCGCCTCGAGCACGAAGCCGATATGCTCTTCCAGCGGCGTCCCGATCTCCTCCGCCCCCCGCAGCACATCCTCCCGGCTCACCCCGCGGGCGAAGCCCTTGTCCTTGAGCTTCTTCCGCACGCTGGCCACCTCGAGGTCGGCCAGGCTCTTCGAAGGCCGCACCAGGGCGCACGCCACCAGGAATCCGCACAGCTCGTCCACGGCGAAGAGCGCCCGCGCCATCGGGGTGTCGCGGGGCACGCCGGTGTAGGTGGCGTGGCCGAGGATGGCGCGCTGCATGTCGTCCGGGAGACCGCGGGCGGCGAGCAGCCGGACGCCCTCGGCCGGGTGCTCGTCCACCGGCGAGTGCGCGTCGTTGGGGAAGCGTTCGTAGTCGAAGTCGTGGAGCAGGCCGACGAGGCCCCAGCGCTCGGGGTCCTCGCCGCTCCGCGCCGCCATCGCCCGCATGGCGATCTCCACGGCGTACATGTGCCGGCGGAGCGCCTCGGACTGCGTGTACTCGTGCATCAGCTCGAGGCCCTGCTGGCGGGTGAGCGGCATCGGATTCCCCAGGAGGGCTATTCGCCGGTGAAGGGCTGGGCCGCGCTTGCGGTGAGAGGGACCCGGGTGGTCTCGCCGCCGTCCAGGCTGATCTCGAAGGCGTACTCCCCGGCCCGCGGCAGCGGGACGTCGAAGACCAGCACGGCGCCCGCTTCGACGTCCACCACGCCCGCCGGCGGCTCGCCGAACTGCACCGTCCCGTCGCCGCCGATGAGCTGGGCGCCCTGGTCGTCGAGGAAGCGGATCTGGATCGAGTGCGTCCCGATCTCGGTCCGCCGCCCCTTCACCCGGAGCACCAGGTGGGTGCGGTGGTGCGTCGCGGGAAACGTCTGCACCCAGACGTGCTGGAAGATGCCCATGACGCTGAGCTTCCCCTGCTGGTCGATCAGCGCATAGTCCGCGATCAGCGCGAGGTCGATGTGCAGCTCACGCCACCCGGATGGAGGTGATGACGTCGTTCTGCCGGATCGCGTTGACGATGTCCTGACCGGTCTTCACCTGGCCGAAGACGGTGTGCTTGCCGTCGAGGTGCGGCTGGGGCCCGTGGCAGATGAAGAACTGGCTCCCGCCGGTGTCCTTGCCGGCGTGGGCCATGGAGAGCGATCCGGCAACGTGCCTGTGCTTGTTGAGGTGGGTCTCGCACTTGATGGTATAGCCCGGGCCGCCGGTGCCCACGCGCGGGTTGCCCGCGTCCTTCGACAGGGGGTCGCCGCCCTGGATCATGAAATTATTGATCACGCGGTGGAAGCGCGTGCCGTCGTAGAACTCGCTGTTGGCGAGCTTCTCGAAATTCGCGACGGTGCCGGGCACCTCGGTGTCGAACAGCTCGGCCACGATGGTGCCCCTGCTCGTCTCGATCGTTGCGGTCTTCACCACTGATTCCTCTCGTCGTGGGTGGGCGCGCCGGAGGCGCGCAGGCTGCCAGCGCGGAATCTAGCGCAGGGCCTCGAGGACCGCCGCCCACGCCGCCTCTCCCTCGACCGGCGCCTGACAGCGCTCGCCCACGCAGAGAAAGCCGCGCGCGGGGCCCGCCCCGGCCGAGGCCAGCATGGCGGCGAGCGCCGGCGGGAGCCCGGCCGCGGGGGCGCCACCCGCCAGCCGATGCACGACGCGCCGGGGGACGGGCGCCGCCAGCGCGAGGCGATGCATGCGGTCCGCCGCCGTATCGCCGCCCGCGGAGGCGACGGCGAGGTGGGTGATCGGGTTGAGCAGCCAGTCCGCCGCGATGATCAGCGTCGCGGCATGGAGGCCCAGCTCGGTCGCCGTGCCGGCGAATGCGCGCACCAGCGCCTCGGCGCGCGCGCGCCACTCGCTGCTGCCGGTGAGCTCCGCCAGCCGCGCGGCGGCGATCGCGGCCGTGCCGTTGGGCGACGGCGTCGGGGCATCCTGCACCGGGCGGGCCCGCGCCGGCAGCAGCCCCTCGCCGCCCCGGTCGCGCGCGATGTCGAAGAGCCCGCCGCCCTGGTCGTCGAGATAGTCGCGCCAGACCCGCGCGAGCATCGCCTCGGCCCAGCGGAGCCAGTCGCGGTCGCCGGTGGCTTCGTACGCCTCGATGGCGGCCGCGGCGACCTGCACCTGGTCGTCGAGGATGCCGCTGGCGCCGCCCGGGGCATGCGGCACGGCGTCCGGCTCCGGCGACTCGGCGCGGAGCCGGGCCAGCGAGAGAAGCGCGTGGCTGTGCGCCCAGTCGTCGCCGAGCGCGGCGCCGGCGCGGAGCAGGGCCGCCGCCAGCATCCCGTTCCACGCCGCGTAGCGGGTGCGGTCGATGAACGGCGCCGGGCGCCGGGCGCGGGCGGCGAGCAGCTTCGCCTTCGCGGAGTCGAGCAGTGCCGCGACCGCCGCCGCGTCCCCGCCCATCCGGCGCGCGATGGCCGGCGCCGAGTCGGCGACGAAGAGCACGTTCCGGCCGGGATCGTGGTGCATCTCGCCCGCGGTGCCGATGTCGTAGATCGCCGCGGCCACCGCGAGCTCCTCCGCCGACAGCACCGCCGCCGCCTCGTCCCGCGTCCAGGTGAAGTAGTCGCCGTCGTCCTCGAGCCCCACGTCCGCGTCCTGGCTGGTCCCGTAACCGCCGGCGGGATCGGCGAGCACGTCGCGCACCCAGCGGACGATCCCGCGCGCCACCTCGGCGTATTCCGCGGTGCCCAGGGCCGTCGCCGCGGCGACGTAGGCGCGGAGCAGCTCCGAGTTGTCGTACGCCATCTTCTCGAAGTGCGGCACGATCCACCGGGCGTCCACGCTGTAGCGGTGGAACCCGCCGGCCAGCTGGTCGTGCACGCCGCCGCGGGCCATGCCCTCGAGCGTCCGGTCGATCATCCGGCGGACCGCGTCGTCGCGGGTGTCATGCCAGCGGTGCAGCAGGAGCAGGATGGCGGCAGGGTGGGGGAACTTGGGCTGGGTGCCGAACCCGCCGTGCACGCTGTCGAACGCGCGGGCCATCTGCGCGACCGCACCGCTCGCCAGCGCGGGAGACAGCTCGCCCGGGCGCGCCTCGTCGAGGTGCGCGTCGAGCGACTCGCGGATGGCCGCGGCCTGGGCGGTGACCTGGTCGCGCCGCTCGCGCCACGCCTCGAGCACCCGCTCGAGCACGGTGCGGAAGGCGGGCCGTCCATGCCGCCCGTCGGGCGGGAAGTAGGTCCCGCCGTAGAAGACCTGGCCCTCGGGAGTGAGGAAGGCGGTGAGCGGCCAGCCGCCCTGCTGGATCAGGAGCTGGACGGCCCGCTGGTAGCGCGCGTCCACGTCGGGCCGCTCGTCGCGGTCCACCTTGATGCAGACGAAATGCTCGTTCAGGTAGTCGGCGAGGGCGGGGTCCTCGTAGGACTCGCCGTCCATGACGTGGCACCAGTGGCACCAGACGGCGCCGATGTCGAGCAGCACCGGCCGGTCGGCCCGGCGCGCGGCGTCGAACGCGTCGGTTCCCCAGGGGAACCAGTGGATCGGCTGGTGCGCGGCGCTCTGCAGGTAGGCCGACGCGGCGCCGGCGAGGCGGTTCTCCGACATGCTCCAAGCTAGGCGAAGTCCCGCCCCGGCTGAACCGGGCGCTATATTTGGCGGATGAGCCACGACGCGCTGCTCGACGCCCGCCGGGACGCGATCCACGCGCTCTGCATCGCGCAGGCGCGGAATGTCATCTCCGTCGAGCTCTTCGAGCTGCGGCTCGCGCTGATCAACGAGGCGCCCTCGCCGGCCGCGATCGGCGCGATCATCGCCGACCTCGAGCCAACCGGCGAGGCCGATGCGCTGTCCGTCACCGCCTACATGCCGCCCGCGACGCTCGGCCCGGCGGCCAACTCGCTCCGCCTCTCCGCCATCTTCAGCACCACCGAGCGCGACGGCGCGTGGACCGTGCCGCGGATGCTCGAGCTCAAGGTGATCTGCGGCGAGATGAAGCTGGACCTGCGCGACGCGCTGTTCAGCAGCGATGTCCTGGAGATCGAGGTGGACGTGCTCTTCGGCTCCGTGCTGCTGACGCTGCCGGCGGGGACGCGGGTGGAGAACGAATGCTCGGCGATCTTCGGCGGGACCAAGCACAAGCTGTCGCCGCAGCTCGGCGCCGAGCCCAACGGGCTCGTCGTGCGGCTCACCGGCGAGCTCAAGCTCGGCGACCTGAAGATCCGGGAGCGGCTGCCGACCGAGCTGCTCCCGCCCAAGCCGCGCGACGGCGTGAAGGGGTGGCTGGCGCGGGTGGTCGATTCGGTGGATTAGGCCGGGCGGGTGCCTGATCGGCTCCCGATGGGCTGGATGAGGACAGGGGCGCTCCCTTCGGACCAGCACACAGTCCTGCGGGAGCGCCCCTGTCCTCATCCAGCCCATCTACCTTCCTGCCCGACCGTCCCGACCGTCCCGACCGTCCCGACCGTCCCGACCTCACACCCTGAACGCGCTCGGACACATCGTCGCCAGCGCGCATTCCCCGCATTTCGGCTTCCGCGCCACGCAGATCCGCCGGCCGTGGAAGATCAGCAGGTGCGAGAAGAGCGCCCAGTCGTCGCGCGGCACCAGCTTCATCAGGTCCTGCTCGACCTTCTCCGGGTCCTCGTGCTTCGTGAGCCCGAGGCGGCGGCTCACCCGGCCGACGTGGGTATCGACGGTCACGCCCTCGTTGATGCCGTAGGCATTGCCCAGGATCACGTTGGCCGTCTTGCGGCCGACCCCCGGCAGGGTGCGCAGCTCCTCCATGCTGGAGGGAATCCGGCCGGCGTGGTCGGCCACCACGGCCTGGGCCATGCCGATCAGGCTCTTCGTCTTGTTGCGGAAGAAGCCCGTCGGCTTGATGATCGCCTCGACGGCGGCGGGCTTCGCACGGGCAAGTGCGGCGGCGTCCGGGTACTTCGCGAAGAGCGCGGGCGTCACCAGGTTGACGCGCGCGTCGGTGCACTGGGCGGAGAGGATGGTGGCGCAGAGCAGCTCGAAGGCGTTCCGGTGGTCCAGCTCGCAGTGGGCGTCTGGATAGAGGCCCCTGAGCCGCGCCAGCAGCTCGGGCATCCGCTCGGACGCCTTCGGGAGCCTGGCTCGGCGCTCAGCGGGCCTGGCCATGCGCCGCCCGCCTTGCGAAGGAGAGGAAATCGTCCACCGGACGGGCATTGAGGATGTCGGCCGGGCCAAGCCCGGCCTTCCGCGCCATGGCGAGGCCCGCGTCCACGTTCTCCAGGCCGGCCACGTTGTGCGCGTCGGCGCCGATCGAGATCATCGCGCCGGCGGCCCGCGCCGCCGCCGCGTGACGCCAGTCGAGATCGAGCCGGTGCGGGTCGGCGTTCATCTCCAGCGCCACCCCGGTCGCCGCCGCCTTGGCGATCACGGCGTCGAGATCGAGCGGGTACGGGTCCCGAGCGAGCAGCAGCCGGCCGGTCGGATGGCCGATGATCGTGAGGTGCGGGTTGTCCATCGCCGCCAGCATGCGGCGGGTCATCTCGTCGCGCCCCATGTTGAACCGGCTGTGCACCGAGGCGATCACGAAGTCGAGCCGGGCGAGCACCGCTTCGTCGTAGTCGACCCGCCCATCCTGCAGGATATCCGCCTCCACGCCCTTGAGCACCCGGATGCCCTCCAGCTCGGCGTTGACGGCGTCGATCTCGTCGGCCTGCCGCTCGAGGTCGCCCGGGCTGAGGCCGCCGGCATACGCGGCGGCGGCGCTGTGGTCGGTAATCCCGACGTACGCGTACCCGGCATCGCGGCAGGCGAGCGCGATCTCGCGCACCGTGTTGGAGCCGTCGGAATAGCGGGTATGGCAGTGGAGGAACCCGGCGAGGTCGCTCCGCTCGATGAGGCGGGGTAGCGCGCCGGCGGCCGCCAGCGCCACCTCGCCGCGCCCCTCGCGCAGCTCGGGCGGGATCCACGGAAGGCCGAGGGCGCCGTAGAGGGCCGCTTCGTCGGGCGTGGGGATGAAGCGGCTGCCCTGCCAGAGCGCGGCACCGCGCAGGCTCGATCCGCGCGCCGCCGCATGGTCCGCCAGCTCGCGCAGGTGCCCGTCGCTGCCGGTGGCCGTGACCAGCATGGCGCCGGCGTTGACCGGTGCCGTGACCAGCACCTGCGCGCTGGAGCCGCCGGCAAAGCGGAGGGTCACGCCGCGCTCGTCCTGCCCGGCGAACTCGTCGATCCCCGGCATCACGCTGAGCCGGCGGAAGAGCTCGGACGGGGTCACCTCAGCGACGACCACGTGCACCAGCTCGCGCACCGTCTCCATGCGCCGCCGCACCTCCCCCGCGACCGCGACGTCGATCACGCCCGGCAGCCGCGCCAGCGCGAGCCGGAGTGCCGCCGCCTCGGCGTCGGCATGGTGCAGCAGGCGCTGGCCCGTGGCCTGGCGCAGGAAGGCGATGCCCTTGAGCACGTTCTCGGCCGTGCGGGCACCGAACCGCGGCAGGCGGGCGAGGCGCCCGTCGCGGGCGGCCGCCTCCAGCTCCGGCAGCGAATCGACGTCGAGCAGCTCGTGGATCTGGCGGATCTTGGCGATGCCGAGCCCGGGAATGCGCAGCATCTCGACGAGGCCGGGCGGGATCTGCTCGCGGAGCTCCTCGAGGATGGACGCGCGGCCGGTATCCGCCAGCTCCTGGAGGATCTGCAGGGTGGCGGGTCCCACGCCCTTGGTCGCCGCCAGGGTCCCGTCGGCGAGCGCGGTGCGCAGGTCCACCTGGAGCCCGCGCACCGACTTGGCCGCCGAGCGGAAGGCGCGGACGCGGAACTGGTTCTCGCCCTTCAGCTCGAGGAACGCGGCGATCTGCTCCAGCACGTGCGCCGCCCGGACCCGTTCCATCGGGCTCATGGCGCCGCCCCCGCCGCGGCCGCGATCGCGCGCGTGCGCCAGCCCAGCTCGAGCAGCTCCTCCTCGCCCACGATCGAGTGCAGGCCCGCCGCGGCGCCGCCGGTGAGGACCGGCGCGTAGAGCGGCGCGCCGTCCTCGCGCGCCAGCAGCCCGGCGCGCGGTCCGATCGCCTCGACGACGCTGAACCCCTGCCGCTCCGGGTGGATGCCGAAGACGCCGAGCACCCGGAGCGCCTGATCCGGGACCGGATGCACGAAGCAGCCGTCGAGCGGCTCGTGGGGCAGGCGCTCGATCACTTCGGCCCAGACCCGGCGCTCGGGGAGCTGGGCGTAATACGCGGCCGGCACATCGGCGGCGGGGGCATCCGCGCCGGCCGGCTCCACCGGGTCGGCCTCGCCCGCGGCGGCCGGTCCCAGCAGGGTGGCGAGGCCGTCCGGCGCCAGCTCCAGCACCCGCGATCCCGCCGCCCAGAAGAGGTAGGCATGGTGCACCAGGGCCACGAGCTGGTCGATCGCCTCGCCGAAGCCTTCGTCGGGCCGGAGGTCGCGCACCAGCTGGATCGCCTCGCGCACCATGAGGAATGCGTCGCGGTCGGTGGGATCGGCGCCGGCGGCCTCGAGGGCCGCGCGCAGCGCGGGGAAGCGCTCGCCGGCGGTCTGCTCGAAGATCAGGTCGAAGGGGGTGGCGCGGGGCATGACGGAAGGTAGCTCAGAGCCAGCCGCCGACCACCTCCCGGAAGGCGTCGGGCCGTTCGACGTAGGGCACGTGGCCGCAACGGTCCACCGCATGGAACTCGGCGCCCAGGCACTCGGCGGCCTCCCGGGCCACGTCGAGCGGGATCGGGTCGCTCTCGCCGTGCAGCACGAGGGCGGGCTTCCCGAGCGACCGGAGCGCCGGCCTGAGGTCGAAGTCGGCCAGGCTCTCCCATACCTCCTGCTGGGTGCGGCCGGTGAGGCGGAAGGCGGTGAGGTCGCGGGCGCGGGCGGGATCGTGAAAATAGGGCACCACGCTCAGCTCGAAGAGGCGGCGCTGGTAGGCGTCGAGGTCCGCTTCGCGGAGGCCGCTTTCGCGGAGCGCCCGCCGTTCCTCCTGAAGCGCGGGGTCCATGTTGCGCCGCGAGAATTCCGCCTCGAACCGGTCGCGCGCCTCGCGCCAGACCGGCGCCGGAGAGACCAGCGCCAGCTTCTCGACCCGCCCGGGGTGCTCGATCGCGTACAGCATCGCGAGCAGCGCCCCCCACGAATAGCCGGCGATGGTGAGCCGGTCGAGGCCCCAGATCTCGCGCAGCGCCTCCAGGTCGGCGACGTGCTCGCGCCAGCCGACCGGGACGCTCCGGCCCACCGGGGACCGGCCACCGCCGCGCTGGTCGTAGTAGATGAGGGTGCGCCCGTCGGCGAGGGCGTCGAATCCGGGCAGGAGATAGTCGTGGCTGGCGCCCGGACCGCCGTGCAGGATGACCGCCGGACGACCGCTCCCGGTGCGGCGCTCGTGGATCTCGACGCCGCGCACCTGCCGCGTGGCGGTCTCAGCCATGGGCCGGCGCCGGGATCAGAGGAGCACGGCCAGCGCGTCCGCGACCTTGCGCACCTCGGCCTCTTCCTCGGGCGTGAAGGGGTCGGGCACGTCGCTGTCCACGTCGATCTGGCCCAGGATGGTCTCGCCGCGCCGGATGAGGACGACCAGCTCCGAGCGCGTCCAGGTGTTGCAGGCGATGTAGTTCTCGATGGCGCGCACGTCCGGCACGTTCTGGTCCTCGCCGGTGGCCACGGCCGTGCCGCAGACGCCCTTGCCCACGGCGATCCGGGTGTGGTCGGTCTCGCGTCCGTCCCACGCCTCGAGCACCAGCTCGTCGCCGTGCAGCATGTACATGTACACCGAGGTGTACGGCGCCCCCGCTTCGCGGATGCGCTCGGCCGCCAGCGTGAGCATCGCCTCGCGGCCGACCTCGCGCGCAAAGGCGCCGCGGAGGGCCGCGACGATCCGGTCCCCGGCGAGGACGGGCACGCTCAGTTCCGCCGGCCGAAGGTGACCTGCACGGTCAGCGTGCTGTCGCCGCGCTGGACGGCGATCTCCGTCGCATCCCCGGGCGCGAAGCTGCGGAGCGCGTTGGTCATCGCCTGCAGGTCGGCGATGTCCGACTTGCCGATCCGGGTGATGACGTCGCCGGCGCGAAGGCCGGCCTTGTCCGCGGGGCTGTCCTTCCGGACGCCCATGAGCTTCACGCCGCCCTCACTCGAGGTCATGTCGGGAATCGAGCCGAGGTACGCGCCGTAGCCCGAGGTGACGGCGGTGGTCGTGTCGGCGGTGGCGTGGCTGGTGGGCTGCGGCGCGTTCACGAAGGTGAGCGGCGCCGTGCGGCCGCCCAGCGCGCTGGCCAGCCCCGCGGTGAAGTCCACCACGCGGGCGATGCCCTCGAAGTTGATCTTCTGCCAGTCGTCCGTGGTGCGGTGGTAATCCTCGTGCAGGTCGGTGAAGAGGTGCAGCACCGGGCGCCCCGCCAGGTAGAACGACGACTGGTCGCTGGGCCCGAGCCCGTCCCCCTGCTTGCGCAGGTCGAAGCCCTGGTACCAGTTGAGCGAGTCGAGCAGGGCGGGAAACTCGGTGGCGGTGGCGGTGCCGTAGACGATGAGCTTGCGGTCGCGCATGCGGCCCACCATGTCGAGATTGATCATGGCGACGGTGTTGTCGAGCGCGTACAGCGGCTCCTTCACGTAGTGCTGGGAGCCGAAGAGGCCGAGCTCCTCGCCGCTGAAGGCGATGAACACCACGGTCCGGGCCGGCGGGTTCGCCGCGAGCGTGCGGGCGATCTGGATCAGCGCCGCCGAGCCCGAGGCATTGTCGTCCGCCCCGTTGTGGATCCGCCCGGTGCTGTCGGGATTGAGGCTGCCGATCTCCCCGCCGCCCAGGTGGTCGTAGTGCGCACCGACGATGACCGCCTCGCGCCGGAGCTCGGGATCGCTTCCCGGCAGGATGCCGATCACGTTCCGGCCCCGGCCGGTTCCCAGGCGCCCGCCGCGCGCGCCGGGGGCGTCCCGGGACACCGTGAACTCCTGGAACCACCCGTTTCGCGAGGGCTGCAGCCCCACCTCGGCGAAGCGCCGGGCCAGGTATTCCGCGGCGCTGTCCGCACCCGGGCTGCCGGTCATGCGCCCGCCCAGGCGGTCGTCCGCGAGATACCGTACATCCTCGATCAGGCCGGGCGGGACGGCGATGGAGCGCTGCGCATGGAGCACGCCGGCCGGGCACGCGAGGGCCAGGAGTCCGGCAAGGAATGTCGAGCGACGCATATAGTCCTGCGGTTGAGTCGGAGACGCGTTCAGGCGCGCAATATAGATGGTCCCGCTGCCGTGTGGAGACGGGGAGGCCGGGGACGGATGCACGCGCAGTGCGTTGCCGGGCCCTCGCTTGGAGGATTATGTTCCCGGGCCGATACTCACCTTCTGCCCATCCATGGCATCACCTTCGCAGGTCGCAAGCCTTTTTGCCCAGATGCTGGCGCTGCTCCGGGACCGGCCGGACGCCCGCGAGGAGCAGGCTGCGTGCTTCAAGCAGCTCTTCGCCGGCCTCGAGGGCCGGGGCATCGACTTCCGGGCGGACGAGGCATCGCTCCGGTCCTACGGGCAGCCGGTTGCGGACGCCGTGCCCCTGGCCGCGGCGCTCCGGACCCACCTCCTCGACCGTGGTATCGGCGAGCTCTCACTCGCCCCCGGCGTCTCCCCGACCTCGCTCCTCTCCGTCATGCGCGCCCTGGCCGCGCCGGCCGGCCTGCACCGCTCGCTGCACGAGCTGGTGGGGAGCCTGGACGCCGCGGCCCGGGAACGCCTGGTCATCGCCCCGCCGGTGCCCGCCGACCTCGCCGGCGGCGGCGAGGGCTGGCTGGGCTTCGACGAGCTGGTTCCCCCGGAAGTTGAGCGGCAGGCCGGGGAGCTGAGCAGCGCCGCGAGCACCGAGCTGGCCGGGAACCTGGCCACCCTGCTCGCCCGGAT
Organism: uncultured Gemmatimonadota bacterium; assembly: GCA_946480845.1. The sequence continues at coordinate 1,086 of CAMLLJ010000011.1, read as the reverse complement.
CGAGGCGTCTCCGGACGATCCGGCGCAGGGGGAGCAGCTCAACGAGATCGTGCGCGCCGCGGATGCGCTCATCGCCGAGGGCGACTGGGCAGGCCTCGCCCGGACCGCCGCCGCGCTGGTGCGGGCCGAGCGCGCGGCGCGCGAGGGGACCTACGGCAGGGCCTACGGGATCGCGATCCGGCGGATGCTCCCCAAGTCGGCGCTGGAGCAGGTGGCGCGCCTGATGCCGGACGCCGCCCACCGCGCCGCCGTCCTCCCGGTGCTCCAGCGCATGGGCGCGGACGCCACCGAGACGCTGCTCGGCCTGCTCGCCTCGGCGGACCGGTTCGATGACCGCCGCGCCTACTATGGCGCGCTGCGCCAGATGACCGAGGGCACCGAGCTCCTCGCCAACATGCTGACGCACGACGAGTGGTTCGTGGTGCGCAACGTCGCCGACCTCTGCGGCGAGCTGCGCATCGAGGCCGCCGTACCACGCCTGGCCCGCCACGTCTCCCACGCCGACGAGCGGGTGCGCCGTTCGGTGGCGCTCGCGCTGGTGCGCATCGGATCGCCGGCCACGGTCGAGCCGCTCCGCCAGGTGCTGCGCGACCCGTCGCCCGCGGTGCGACTCCAGGTGCTGCAGGCGGTGGACGGCCGGCGCAACCGCGCCCTCGCCATGTCCATCGCCGTGCTGCTGGACGAAGAGAGCCGGCCCGACCTGCAGCGCGAGATGATGCTGGCGCTGGGCCGGATCGGCTCCAGTGAGGCGGTGCAGGTGCTGGTCCGCGCCGCCGAGCCCGGCGGGCGGCTGTTCAACCGGAAGCCGGTGCCGGTGCGCCTCGCCGCCATCGATGGGCTGCGCGAGGCGGGTGCGCCGGCTGCCGGTGCGCTCCGGGCCCTCCTCCAGGATGACGACGGCGAGGTCCGCGAGGCGGCGCGGCGGAGCATCGCCTCGCTCGGCTGATCAGCGCGGCACCAGGTCCACGTCGTCACCCAGCCGGCGCGCAAAGGCGGCCAGCAACCGGGCCGTCCGCTCCAGGTCCTCCAGTGCCACCATCTCGTTCGGGCTGTGCATGTAGCGGTTGGGCACCGACACCAGTCCCG